>JBAZFD010000053.1:0-7488 GCA_041653575.1 Thermodesulfovibrionales bacterium | reverse complement strand
TGTCCTGGGGAGAACCGAAGGCATCCTCGATAGAGAGGCCTGTTTTGGAGATCTGCGAAAGGAGTCTGTCCCTGAAGGAGCTGTCCCAGATAAGAGGCTCATTGGTGTAATCCAGGGAGACCTCCCGAGGCGTCTCCATCATGACGCTGTCATAGAGTCCTGCGCCTGAGTAGTCCACAAGGTCCTCGCCGTTGGAGTCCGACCGGAAGATGAGCCCCCCGCCGAAGAGGCCTTTGTCCTTGCTGGGATAGGAGATGATCCTGATCTCCCCTGTCTCCTTCCTGAAGCTGAAACCCAGTGCCCTCCCGGGGTAGTTTCCCACCAGGGTCTCGCCCAGACCGGGGACCAGCTCGCCGTAGAGCTCCCCTTTGTCCCTGGTCATGGGGTTCATGGTATGCAGGACAAAGGCATACTCAGCAGCCACAACCTCCTGGATGAGCACCGCCATGAGGAGGTCGTCGTGGCTGATCCCCCAGGCCCTCCTGCTGAAATAGGCCCTCTCGTTCCATTTGGATGCCCAGACCCTCTTTACGCATTCCCAGGCCCTGTCCCAATCCGCGGGAAAGGGGAGACCTGACTGGGCCATGACTGTGCGAAGCCCTGCAACCATCTCCTCAGGAGGAGCCAGCTCCATGATGACCTCCCTGATCTCAGGCAGGAGGGCAGGCGCCTTATCCAGCCCCTGAAGAAGCTCCCTGTACCTTTGTCGCACACCCCTGTTCATCTCCAGGGACAGGACCTGCTCAAAAACACCGAAGGGGATGGCAACAGAGACGGGAACCCGCATCCCCCCAGGGAGACGCTCCCTCAGCCGTTTCAGATTCAGGGATTTCCCTCCCACTGCCCCTTCACGGAAGGCCTTCTCGACAATGGCATAGGCGGTAAAAGCAGGGCTGCCTGAAACATCCCGGACAGGGGAGATCTCTTTCCTGATGATGGGAGGGGCAGGCCGCGCGGCTGAAGCCTCTTCGTACAACACATCCCCGGCGGTGGTCACCATGAGGTTCACGCTGCGGCCTTTCAGGGAGGCGAGCTTCTCAAGATGGGCATCATCAAAACAGGTGGCAAAAAGGAGATGCGAGTTCCTGGCCCTGATCGCCACATGGGAGACGATGTCCGTGGCATCCGGCGTTATGATTGCTGTTGCGCCCTCAGGGGGCTCCTCATCTCCCCTCACCTTTTGGGCGATAATGACCGTGGGGGTATCGAACCTCTGACCCTGGAGGCTGAGAAGGCTCTCCACCACCTCCAGCCTGCCCGAGGCAGCGGCAGGGCTGATCACCTGCCAATCCCCGAGCCTCGCCCCCTTCCTGAGTAAAGGGTCCAGGTGATGGAGAAGCATGGAGAGACCGAAGGGGAGCCTTCCCCTCACCGCCTCTTCAGTGAAGATGGTCACTGTCCAGGGATCTGCCCTGAAGGCCTTTCCCAGGTATTCTGCCTTTGACTGGAAGAGGGCGTAGGAGCTGTCGGTGAAGCCGTTGATGGACATCCTGATCCTGTCGAGGACAGATTTTGCATGAAGATACCAGTCCTGGTCCACAGGGCTGAGCTCCTTGAGCCTGCGCCAGTGAGCCAGGCATTCCCTCAGTCCCGGAGCCTCCAAGGAAAAGAGGATGTTCTCCATGGTGAGGCTTATGAGCTCCACGAGCTGGCTCATGAGGAGATCATTGTGGATGTTCCTCTCCACCAGGGTCCTGAGAAACTCCTCAAGGGCGAGGTCCATGAAAAGACCGTCACGCACGCGCCCCCGGTCCCTTTCGTTCCTGAGGAAGTCATTGAGGAGCCGCCTTGCCTCAGTGACCCTCCAGCAAAGGAAATCCACAGGAATTTGTCCGTTGTCCCTGTTGTTGAGGATGAAACCCATAAGGTCATGCATCCCGCCGTTGAGGAGGTAATTGCCGGACTGATACGAGCTTTCCAGGTCAGTGGCTGAGTGGACGGACTTCAGGAGCCTCAGGAAGTTCTCAAAGTCATGGATCAGGCCGTCTTTGATATGAGGAACAAAGTCAGGAGGGGTGACAATGGGCCTCTCGAAACCGGCCAGTCTCTCCTTTGTCACCCCTCCCTGCTCAAGGCTCCAGTAGAAATGCCCCCGGTCCCCATTACTCCTCAGGAAGGCCAGGTAGGCCTCGCAGATGACGATATCATCGGGGGTGGTATTGTTGTGGAGCTTCTGGTGCCACTCCTCCATGAAATGGCCGGAAACCTCCTTGATGTGATGCCTGTGCATGATGTTCAGGATCTCGTCCCTGATCCGCTGTCCCTCCCCACCCCTTCCCAAGGTGGCAATCATGAGCCTGATCAGGTCCCTTGCTGAAGGCTGGGAGCTGTAGGTCTCAGCCATTCGCAGGGTGAGCCGGTCCATGGCGTGGCTCAACTCCCTGGGCTTGGTGTTGTAGTTCCTCTGCCAGTCCAGCTGCCTGAGGGCCGAGAACCTGAGCCAGACGTAGAGAAGCGCCAGACCTTCCCTGTCTCCCTGCACCCTCTCCAGAAGATCATGACAGAGATTGAAGCGGTGCATGAGGGTCCAGGAGTTTTTACCCATCTCAGCCCTGATAATGCCATCCGCCATGGCAGAGACAGCGGCGAGCCCGGCAGGAGGCTCATGGCCGGGGAGGCTGATGAAGTAATCATGCCCTTTGCTGTTGTCCCATTTCCCTTCCTTGGGATAAAAGAGGACAAAGGCGATGGAGGGGCAGTCCGTATCCTTGTCGAGACTGATGGTGATCGTGCCTTCCGGAGGAAAGGGGCTCTGGACAGCCCTGTCGCCCTGCTGCTTCGTGCCGGTCGGCCAGGACTCCTTCGGCGGGAGCTCCCACAGGCCGTTCCTGCTGAGCCCCCAGTGCAGGACGCATTCGCCCTGGGCCTCCCTGTCAAGGGTGAGCGCTACCTGCTTGGCTGTAACCTTCTTTTCAACGGACAGATGTCCGCCGGATACAAGGGATATCTCTTCCTGTAAGGACATGGTTTTACACTCCGGAATATTCGGCTATAATTAATAATTAATTCTATCATCAGCGGGCCTGCTATTTATTGTGACAGAAATACTATTTCAAGGAGGAAAAAAATGAAGTGTTGGTTCTGTGATACTGAGGCACGGGGGGTTTGTGCAGTCTGCGGGAGGGCGCTCTGCTACCAGCACGCCCACATCCACGACGAGCTCACCCTCACCAAGAGCGATACGAGCACCGGCTACACAAGCTACCTCAACGCCTACGGCACCCTGAAATGCTCCGACTGCCGCCTGGAGTGGAAGCACAACAAACCGGAATAGACCGATGATCATCCCTGTGAGCGTCAGGGAAGGGACGGGGAAAAGCCGTCTCATCCCTGATGAGGGGTTCCTATCCCAAGATAAATCCTAACGAGAACAAGCCGATAAGACCTGCGTAGCTGATACTGTTCATAATGAAAGAAATTCTCAGAAAATCCTTGTCCTGGGGCAACTCATATTTCTCCCGCCAGCGCATGAGAAGGCGAAACTCAATCCATACCGTGACGAAATAGGTAAGGACAAAAAGGCCCCCTGAGCTGAACAGTATCAGCCAGGGAAAGGAAGAGTTATCTCCAATGACCCATCTGCCGAAGACAGTGAACAGCTTCCCTGCTGCCGAGCCCTTCCATCGTTCAGCAAGATCAAGAAGGCCAAAGAGAGCGGACAGAAACAGAGGAATTAGCAACGCCCCAGCCAAAGCGGATACCAGGTTCAAGCATACCGCCAGCCTGCATATCCGGGATCTGGCGACTGAAGGGAAACACCTGGCGAGATAAAAGGATTCGGCAAAGAGTATCCATACCTGACCAATGGCGAAGAGATAGAAATTAAGGATTAACAGAAAAGGGACGCCCCCGTCAGCGCAAGCAACGGACGGGATGAGAGCGATGATAAGCAGGGAGAAGAGGCTTCTTCTTATCGTCGGATGAACTGCCGCATCCGGTAGTATCACGCAAAAACCCTGTAATCCATCTCAGGGAATATGTTGTCCTGGGACTCCATCTCTTTGAGCTTGCGGCTGTTGATCCTTCCCTTTTCTATCTGGTCCGTAAGGGTCATGAACCTCTGGAGATGGGTCTTTGTCCTCATGACGGCGTACTCCACCGTTGTCCCGGCGTTCATGATGAAGGCCCAGTCGCTGGCCTGGGCCAGGAGCAGCTCCCTGGCTGCCTGGTTCAGCGCCCTCAGCCGCAGCCCCTCAGCCTGGGGATGAACGGCTGCGAGCCTTTCCATAGTCACAGCGGCCTGGTTCAGGTGGCGGTATATCCAGTCGTTCCTGGTGTTCAGCCATGTCTCGCTGAAGCCCCTGTGGCCCCAGCTTGAGGAGGAGGGAGAGGCTACCTGGTTCACCGGATACTCCTGGAGGTACTCCGAAGGGGTGATGAGCCGCAGATCCCTTCTGGCAGCCGCATGCCTGATGAGACTTTCCAGCCAGAGAGGCCCCTCGAACCACCAGTGGCCGAAGAGCTCTGCGTCATAGGGGGCCACAACAAGGGGTTTCCTGTCCATGGCAGCGGTGAGGCTCATGACCTGCCTCTCCTTTTTGCTGAGGAAATCCCTGGCATGGAGATCAGCCTTCTCAGCCGCTCGTTCAGGAATGTAGACCTCTTTCCTGTCCGTCTTGCCGGTGATCCTGTAATACTTGAAGCCGGTGTCTATCCTGATGCCGTCCCTGTGGATGAAAGGGCCGATATAGTCCATCTCCAGGTCATAGGCGATGTCGCGGTAGAACTCGCGGTAGTCGAAGTCTCCGGGATATCCCTCCCCTGAGCTCCAGACCTGGCGCGAGGAGTCGGGGTCCCTGCCGAAAAAGGCCATGCCCGAAGGGCTGTACAGGGGGGCATGAATGCCGTACCTGGGCCTCGGCTGTGCCCTGGTGATCCCGTGTGTCTCAAGGATGGTGTACCTCACACCCTCCTCGGCAAGGAGATCTCCTGCGCCGGGGTAATAGCCGCACTCAGGGAGCCAGAACCCCCTGGGGCTCCTGCCGAAAGACCGGCGATAGCTCTCCACGCCTAACCGTATCTGTGCCCTCACCGCAGAGGGTGTGCCCAGATGGAGGGGGAGGTAGGCGTGCGTGGCGGAGCTGCCTATCACATCAATCATCCCCAGATCCTGAATCCTTCTGAAGGCCCCCGGGAGATCACGGTCATACCGGTTAATAAAGGCCTCTTTCATATTCCTGAGGTGTTTGAGATACATACCGGCAAGGGACTGAAACCGGGGCTGGGAGCCGGTCCGTACCTTCTCCCGCTTCCCCAGCTCTATCAGGCTCTCCAGTCTCCCCAGGTAGCGGTCCTGGAGAAAGGGGTCTGAAAGCATGGAGGCAAGGGTCGGCGTGACGGAGAAGGTAAGCCGGAAACCGACTCCCTCATCTATGAGCCGGTCCATCATCAGGAGGAGGGGAAGGTAGGTCTCGGTGATCGCCTCGTAAAACCAGTTCTCCTCCAGGGACTCCTCATGCTCCGGGTGCCTCACAAAGGGGAGATGGGCGTGGAGGATGACGGCCAGGTACCCCTTGGTCACGGCCTATTTCCTTTCGTAGCCTGAAGGGACGGATAGAGCGGTAAGACTGAAAGAGGCCTCTGCCATGATGGTGAGGTCTTCGGCTCTGTATCCTCCTGCGGCAGACCTTCCTCTTCCCGCTCTTTCAGCAAGGGACGGCAGCTCTCCGGAAATCTCCACCCGCTGCTCCTCTTCCCGCTCCTGCATAAAGGAACTGACATCGGCGCTGAAGAAAAGAGGCGGGACAGGAGGGATTGCTTTGAAGACTTCCTCCCCAGCAGGACGAACCTCAGGCATCTCCTCTTTTGCAGTCTCCCCTGGGAGCTCAGGCGGTTCTTCGAACTCCCTGAGGATGAAGACACCCTTCTCAGCGTCACCCATCACGAGCATGTACTCCGTCCCTGTCTCTTCAGAGGGGTGGGCAGGAGGGAAGGCTGCCTCGTTGGAACGGACCAGGGGAAGAAACCTCCCCCTGCCGTTCCTCATCCCCAACTCCACCACATAGGACCGTCCGGGGCTCCAGAGAGGGACATACCAGTTCCCTGCCCTGAGGTCCACCTCCACGTCAAAAAAGCCGGAAGGCTCATCGGAACAACCGGGGGTGATGTCATAGAACCTCAGGAGAGGCTGCGCGCTTCTGGCCGGAAGTTTCTTCTTTACCCTTTCCGGATCAAGGTCCCAGTAGACATGGGCGCAGCAGGGCTCCACAGGGAGCAGGACAACACGGTCCTCGCCGTAGGAACGGAAAAGCTCCTCCCTGCTGCTCTGCTTTGCCTTTTTCCCGATAAAAAGCAAAGCCTGTTCATTCTTCTTTTCCTTCTTCAAAATGCCGTCCACAAAGCGCCTTTACCGGGGCGCTCCCCCTGCCCCGGGGGCCTCCTTTCTTTCATGAATCAGGGACTCCTCAGGCATTCCCGGCTTCAGGATGAGGCAGGAGAGAGGTGGAAGGGTAAGATTCAGGGAGAAGCTCCTCCCGTGGCAGGAAACCGGATCAGCATACACTCCCCCGGCGTTCCCCATGTTGCTGCCGCCGTAAAGCTCTGAGTCGCTGTTCAGGAGCTCCCTGTAGTATCCGCCTGAGGGGACTCCTATCCTGTAGCCCTGACGGGAAACAGGGGTGAGGTTCAGGACAAAGACCAGAAAATCGGCAGGGTCTTCCGCCCTCCTGATGTAGGAGATGACGCAGCTCTCATGGTCGTGAAAGTCTATCCACTCAAACCCCTCATGGCTGAAATCAAGCTCGGAGAGGGCGGGCTCCCTTCTGTACAGGCTGTTCAGGTCCGTTACAAAGGCCAGGAGCCTCTTGTTGAGCTCATTGTTCAGGTCATCCCAGTCAAGGCCCCTGAAAAAAGCCCACTCGTTTGACTGGCCGAACTCGGAGCCCATGAAGAAGAGCTTTTTGCCGGGATGTCCGTACATGTACCCATAGAGCGTCCTGAGATTGGCAAACCGCTGCCAGAGGTCACCGGGCATCTTGTTGAGCATGGACTTCTTCCCGTAAACCACCTCGTCATGGGAAAAGGTGAGGATGAAGTTCTCACTGTGGGCATAGACAAGGCTGAAGGTGAGATCATGGGTATGAAACCTCCTGAAGATCGGCTCCTTGGAGAAATACGTCAGGGTGTCGTGCATCCAGCCCATGTTCCATTTCATGCTGAAACCGAGGCCGCCGAGGTGCACCGGGAGGGTCACCCCCGGCCATGCTGTGGACTCCTCGGCGATGGTGAGGACGCCGGGGAGGTAGCCGTGGACCACCCTGTTGAACTCCCGGAGGAATTCAATCGCCTCCAGGTTCTCCCTGCCGCCGTATTTGTTGGGGATCCACTCGCCCGAAGGCCTGCCGTAGTCCAGGTAGAGCATGGATGCCACAGCGTCCACCCTCAGGCCGTCAATGTGGTAGTTCTCCAGCCAGAAAAGGGCATTGGAGATGAGGAAGTTCCTCACCTCGCTTCTCCCGTAGTTGAAGACCATGGTTCCCCATTCCTTGT
>JBAZFD010000052.1:0-9539 GCA_041653575.1 Thermodesulfovibrionales bacterium | reverse complement strand
GATCCCGGTCATCGGCGATGATATCAAGTCCCAGGTGGGGGCGACGATTATCCACAGGACCCTGGCCAATCTCTTTATGGACCGGGGGGTGGAGATAAGCCACACCTACCAGCTGAACGTGGGGGGGAATACGGACTTCCTCAACATGCTGAACCAGGGCAGGCTGAAGTCAAAGAAGATATCCAAGACAGAGGCGGTGCAGTCCCAGGTTACGCACCGGCTTACTGATGAAGATATCCATATCGGCCCATCGGATTATGTGCCCTGGATGAATGACAATAAGGTCTGTTTCCTGAGGATCGAAGGCCGGGGGTTTGCCGATGTGCCCATGCACCTGGAGCTGAGGCTTTCTGTAGAGGACTCCCCCAACAGCGCCGGCGTTGTCATAGATGCCGTCCGGTGCTGCAAACTCGCCCTGGACAGGGGTGTGGGAGGGCTCCTTATCTCCCCTTCCTCCTATTTCATGAAGCATCCCCATGTCCAGTACACCGATGAGGAGGCAAGGGAGATGGTGGAAGAGTTCATTGCCGGTTCCAGGGAGAGGTAGATGTTAAGTGAGAGGCTTGGCCATTTCCTGGACAAGCCCCTTGCCTCTTTCGCCGGGCGGATCCCTCTCAGTCCGAACTCAATCACCATCACAGGTTTTCTCATTACCGTGGCTGCGGCATCCCTGATCCCGTCTCACCCTCTTGTCGGCGGTCTCCTGATCCTGGCAGGGGGAGCCTTTGACATGCTTGACGGGGTGATTGCCCGGAGCAGGTCCGGGGGGACAAAATTCGGCGCCTTCCTGGACTCCACCCTCGATCGGTATTCCGACTCCGTCATCTTCATCGCACTGGCATGGTCCTTCCTCTCAGAGGGGCAGCCTGTGGGGGCGCTGTTCGCTGCCGGAGGACTTGTGGGCGCGCTGCTTACCAGTTATGTGAGGGCAAGGGCTGAAGGGCTCGGGATAGCCTGCCAGGTGGGGATCATAGAGAGGCCGGAAAGGGTGCTCATCATTGCCCTGGGATGCATAACCGGCCTTCTCTATCCTGCTGCTGTCCTTCTTTTTTTTCTCGGGCATATCACCGTGATCCAGAGGATCCGGCATGTCTACCGGGTTGCAGACCGGTAAAGTTGATGGGTCTTTTTCTGTAATGTCAGGGGGGCATGGCCCCTTCAGGAGTTGTGGTATACTTATGGCAAAGGAGGCATAATGAACGATCAGCCCTTGTATATCTTGCTTGGGATGGGTTTTTTTGTTATGGTTGTGGGGTTTCTTGTTGCCATAGCCTTCCTTATTTATGCCTCACTGGAACTGAGGAGAGCCTCCATTTCCTTCAGGGATTTCCTGAAGGACGCCGGGGAGAGGCTGAATCCTCTCCTGGATGAGACGGAGAAGACTCTGAAGAGCCTCAGAAAAGTAACCGACGAGGTGGGAATGCTGACGGAGAGCTCCCGGAATTTCGCGGTTGCCCTTGATGAGATAGCGGAAAATGCCAGGGCGGTGAGCAGTGTCATCACCGACCTCAGGGGAGGGATCTCCCTCCGGGCAGTGGGTGTTAAGGCTGGGCTCAGGGCCGCCCTGCAGGTCCTTGGTCATGAGATAAAAAAGAAGCCCTTCGGAAGGCGGTAGCCTTCCCGGAAAACTGCAAGGGGCTCTCTGAAAAAAGGAGGATATATCATGAGAAACGAAGAAGGCTTTGGCGCTGGTTCGGTATTGCTTTCATTCCTCCTGGGCGGTATGGTGGGTGCGGGAGTAGCCCTCCTCATGGCCCCCCAGTCCGGACAGGAGACGAGGCGGAGGATCAGGGAGTTTACTGATGATGCCCGCGACAGGGCGAGCGACTATGTCAGCCAGACGAAGGAGAGGGTCTCTTCCACCGTGGAAATGGGGAAAGACCTGCTGGATGAAAAGAAGTCAGCAATAACAGCCGCCTTTGAGGCAGGCAAAGAGGCGTACGAAAAGGAAGTCCATAAGGGACATGCATGAAGCGTCCATAGCCCAGAGTCTCCTAGAAATTGCCGTCAGAGAGTGTGAAGGAAGCGGTTACAGCATAATAGAGAGCGTGAAGATCAGTGTCGGCAAGGCCGCAGGTGTTATGCCTGAGGCCTTGCTTTTTGCCTTCGATGCCATGAAGGCAGGGACTGCGGCTGAGAAGGCCTCCCTTATTATCGATGAAATACCTGTCACCGGACGCTGTCATTCCTGCGGTGGAGAGTTTTGTGTGGAGGAGAAGTATGTCCTCTGCTGCCCCCTCTGCGAGGGGCCTTCTTTCACGCTGCTGACAGGCCGGGAGTTGAACATAACTGAAATGGAGGTTGTATAGATGAAGTTGAGGGTCGTATCAAAGATTCTGGATGCCAACGAGAGGATCGCCCAGGACAACAGGAGGATTTTTGATGAGGCAGGTGTCTATGTGATCAACCTCATGAGCTCCCCCGGAGCGGGCAAGACATCCCTCCTGGAGAAGACCATTGAAGGTCTGGCAGGGACCAGGAAGCTTGGCGTCATAGAGGGTGACATCACAGGGACAGACGATGCCGAGAGGATCGACAGGCTGGGCGTCCCTGTTGTACAGATAAACACCGGCGGCGCGTGCCACCTGGATGCGAACATGATCTATGAGGTGCTGGAGGATCTGCCTCTCAAGGACCTGGATCTCCTGGTGGTGGAAAATGTGGGTAACCTTGTCTGCCCGGCTGAGTTCCAGGTGGGCGAGAACATGAAGGTAATGGTCCTGAGTCTTACCGAGGGAGATGATAAGCCCCTGAAGTATCCCCTCATGTTCCAGGAATCATCGGCCCTTATCATCAACAAGACAGACCTGAAGCCCTACCTGAATGCGAGCGTGGAGAAGATCAGGAAGGATGTGCTTTCCCTTAACCCTTCCATCAGGATCTTCGAGGTCTCCTGCAAGACAGGGGAAGGGGTCGATGAGTGGGTGAACTGGCTCAGGACAACCATTTCATGACCATGGCCTTCCGGGAGGCGGAAGCCGCCTTCCGGGAGGATGAGGTCCCTGTGGGAGCTGTCCTTGTCATCTATGGCGAAGTGGTTGCCTGCGCTCACAATACCAGGGAGGCATCTTCTGACCCGACTGCCCACGCTGAGATTCTTGTCATGAGGGAGGCTTGCCGGCAGCTCAGGAGCTGGAGGCTGACAGAGGCCACTCTCTATGTGACAAAGGAGCCCTGCATCATGTGCGCCGGGGCAATGGTGAACGCCCGTCTGGGCAGGCTTGTCTATGGATGCAATGATTTCAAGGCAGGCGGTGTCCAAGGTCTCTACACTATCCTCTCCGACAGAAGGCTGAACCACCAGGTGGAGGTGGTTTCAGGGGTGATGGGGGAGGAGAGCGCTGCCCTTCTCAGGGAGTTCTTCCGGCGGCGGAGGCAGTCCAATCGCCCATGACAGGGGAAAACGGCGGAGACCATCAGAACCTTTGAACTGTAACAGTGATTATTTTATCCCCTGCTGCCATCCTTCAATGGTGATCGCAAGTGAACGGTTGTTACGGAGATTGCAGCAGGGGATGTTTCAAGGTGTTACAACAAAGCTTCTGATGGTCTCCGTCGCTTTCCCTTCGTAGCTTTTTATAAATAAGATGGGCTAAAATGTAAATCCATTTTCTGGAGAGGTGCCAGAGCGGCTGATTGGGGCGGTCTCGAAAACCGCTATGGGGGTAACTCCATCGAGGGTTCAAATCCCTCCCTCTCCGTTGTATTCCCGGAATCTGAAAAGCGGTTTCCTGATCCTGGTGTTTCATTGACAAAAGATCAGGGGGGAAACTATAATTTTTGAACATTATCATGTAATTATACGAGAACAAGGGAGGGAACATGGCAGAAGGCGTTATGGAATTTACCGGCGCAAATTGGGACAAGGATGTGTTGCAGTCCAACGGGCTGGTTATGGTAGATTTCTGGGCTGTATGGTGCGGACCCTGCCGGATGGTTGCGCCGACAGTGGAAGAGCTGGCAAAGGAGTATGCCGGAAAGGTCACCATCGGGAAGCTGAACACCGATGAGAATCCTGATGTGGCCAGCAAGTACAAGATCATGGGCATCCCCACTATCATGTTCTTCAAGAACGGAGAGAAGGTGGACCAGGTCGTGGGCGCCGTTCCCAAGCCTCAGCTCAAGGCAAAGCTGGACGCCCTTTTAGGGAGCTAACAGACCGATATGTTTGAGTCCCTCAGCGACAAGCTCGATTCCATATTCAAGAAGCTCAAAGGCAGGGGGCTCCTCACCGAAGCTGACGTTGACCTGGCCCTCAAGGAGATCAGGCTTGCCCTCCTTGAGGCGGACGTCAACTTCAAGGTTGTCAAAGACTTTGTTCAGCATATCAGGGAAAGGGCCGTGGGGAATGAGGTTCTTGAGAGCCTTTCCCCCGGCCAGCAGGTCGTCAAGATCGTCCACGAGGAGCTCTGCAACCTCCTGGGCACCGAAAGTCACAGGATTCAGCTCGCTCCCAATCCTCCCACCATTATCATGATGGTCGGTCTTCAGGGATCGGGAAAGACTACCACCTCGGCAAAGCTCGCCCGGCTTTTCAGGAAGGAGGGGCGCAGGCCCATGATGGTGGCGGCAGACCTCCAGAGGCCTGCTGCTATAGACCAGCTGATCGCCCTGGGCAAACAGCTGGACATTCCTGTTTACCACTCCCGCGAGACCAAGGATCCTGTTGCTGTCTGTGAGGCCGCACTGAAGCAGGCCCGGCTTGACGGCAGGGACATCCTGATCCTGGACACCGCCGGCAGACTCCACATCGACAGTGATCTCATGGGTCAGTTGGTCAGGATAAAGGCCTCGGTAAACCCGAAAGAGGTGCTTCTGGTTGCCGACGCCATGACAGGCCAGGATGCGGTCACCATGGCCAAGAGCTTCAGCGAGCAGGTCGGTCTCGACGGTGTCATCCTCACCAAAATGGATGGTGACGCACGGGGAGGAGCTGCCTTGTCCATCAGGCAGGTCACCGGAGTGCCGATCAAGTTCATAGGCTCAGGCGAGAAGATAGACATGCTGGAGGCTTTCCATCCCGACAGGATCGCCAACAGGATCCTGGGGATGGGCGATGTGCTCACCCTTATAGAGCAGGCCCAGAAGTCCTATGACGAGAAAGAGGCAGAGAGGCTCCATAAGAGGATTATGGAGGACAGCTTTTCCTTTGAGGACCTACGTGACCAGCTGAAGAAGCTCAGGAGCATGGGCCCCCTGGAGAATCTCCTGAAGATGATACCCGGCATGGGCAATGCCATAAAAGACGTCAAGGTGGATGAGAAGGAATTTGTGAAGATCGAGGCGATCATCAACTCCATGACCGGCAGGGAGAGGCGGGACCATAATCTCCTGAACGGCAGCAGGAGGAAGAGGATTGCAATGGGGAGCGGTACCACGGTAGCCGACGTGAACAGGCTCGTCAAACAGTACCTGGAGATGAAGAAGATGATGAAGATGTTCAAGGGCGGAATGGGTAAAAAAGGGTTCCGTCTCCCGAAGTTCCCTTCCTTCTGAATCCACGCCCTTTCCGGCAGGCGATCCCGGTCATTGCATTATTCCTAAGAAATATATTAAAATTTTCAATTATACAGAATTCAGGAGGTGGTCTTTTGGTAAAGATCAGGCTGACAAGGATGGGAGCTCACAAGGCACCCTTTTACAGGATTATAGTGGCAGACTCACGGGCAAGGAGAGACGGACCCTTCATCGAGATCATCGGGACCTATGATCCCCTGAAGGAGCCTTCAGCGATCAAGGTTGATGCAGAGCGGGCAAAATACTGGATGGAACAGGGTGCGCAGCCTTCCGACACAGTGAAGAAGCTCCTGCAGAGGGCTTCAGTACAGTAGCAGGATTCCGGGACAGAACGACATTCCCCCAATCCCAACCCTAACTCAAATCGTATGGAGGTGGAAGGATGAAGGCGTTGATCGAATCCATGGCAAAAGCACTTGTTGATAGTCCCGAGGAAGTGAAGGTTTCGGAGATTGAAGGCGAGAAGACCACGGTGTTCGAGCTGAGGGTGGCTTCCAGCGATCTCGGCAAGGTCATTGGGAAACAGGGGAAGACGGCCCGTGCTATGAGGACGATCCTTGGCGCAGCAGGAACAAAGCTGGGGAAGAGGTGTGTCCTGGAGATTCTGGAGTAGAAGAATTCCGATAAAGATCATGCAGGGGGCGTTTGACACAAAACGCCCCCTATTGTTGTCCTGATAAAGGTTGGCTGCATATATATGAGAGAGAACAGAACAGAAGGGCCGGGGGGCAGCAGGGCTGATGAGCCGCTCGTCACCATCGGCAGGATCCAGCGGGAGTGGGGGATAAAGGGGGAGTTTCTCGTGATCCCCATGACCTTCGATCCGGAAAGGTTTTTAAGCCTCCCCGAGGCCTTTGTCGGAGAGGATGTCTCTGTGTGCAGGAAGTTCACCGGGGCGAGGTTTCACAAAAACCTCATCCTCATGGGGATAGAGGGCTGCCGGACCCCTGAAGAGGCCCGGCTTCTCAGGGGCTCCCTGATCAGGATCAAAAGCTCCGAAAGCCCTGAGCTTCCTGAAGGGACCTATTACCAGCACCAGATTATCGGGCTCATGGTTTACACCTCTGACGGACGCTGCCTGGGAAAGGTGGAGTCCATCATTGAGACCAGAAGCAATGATGTCTATGTGGTCAGGGGGGAGGAAGGAGAAATCCTTATCCCTGCCATCAGGGATGTGGTGCGGGAGATAGATCTGGAATCGGGCAGGATAGTGGTTGATCCCCTGGATATGCTGGAAGAATGATAGGCTTTGACATTATCACCATATTCCCGGAGATATTTCATGCCTATCTCGGAGAGGGGATCCTCAGGAGGGCAACCCAGAAGGGGCTCCTTGATGCCAGGGTCTACAACCTGAGGGATTTTACCACAGACAAGCACAGGACGGTTGATGACTATCCCTACGGCGGGGGATCGGGGATGGTCATGAAGATAGAGCCGATTTACCATGCCCTTCAGCAGATCAGATCCGACGGCAGGGAAAGGCTGACCCTCCTTATGAGCCCCCAGGGCAGGCGGTTCGACCAGAATATGGCAGAGGCCCTCTCCCGGGAAGAGAGGAGGATCACCTTCATCTGCGGAAGATACGAAGGGATTGATGAGAGGGTGCGGGACTGTCTGGTGGATGAGGAGGTCTCAATCGGTGATTTCGTCCTCACTGGTGGAGAGCTGGCCTCATTGGTTATAATAGACGGCTCAACCCGGCTCGTGCCCGGTGTCCTGGGGGACGAAGATTCCATAAAGGATGAGTCCTTCTCCTGGGGTATCCTGGATTATCCCCATTACACGAGGCCGCCTGAGTTTCTCGGCAGGAAGGTTCCGGATGTCCTTCTTTCCGGGAACCACAGGGAGATAGAGAGATGGAG
This sequence comes from Thermodesulfovibrionales bacterium, assembly GCA_041653575.1. Classification (GTDB taxonomy): domain Bacteria; phylum Nitrospirota; class Thermodesulfovibrionia; order Thermodesulfovibrionales; family Dissulfurispiraceae; genus JBAZFD01. Next base: position 2,157 of record JBAZFD010000052.1, on the reverse strand, counting down.
GAGAAGGGAGGCCCTGCGGAGGACCCTTCTCAGGAGGCCTGATCTCATAGAGAGGACTGAGTTGAGCAGAGAGGACGAGGAAATGATGAGCGGGCTTTGCCCGGGCGAGATAGAATAGTGTCGGAGGAAGAGATGGGACTGATTCAATCAATAGAAGAGGGTTTTAAGAAGGAAGTCACCCCGTTCAGGATCGGTGATACCGTAAGGATTTTCGTCAAGGTTGTTGAAGGCGACAAGGAGAGGCTCCAGCCTTTTGAGGGTGTAGTGATCTCCAGGAGAGGCAGCGGCATACGCGAGACCTTCATGGTGCGGAAGGTTTCTTACGGTGTCGGCGTCGAGAGGATATTCCCTGTTCACTCACCTACCTTGGACAGGATTGAGGTTCTGAGGCAGGGCGACGTGAAGAGGGCAAAGCTCTATTATCTCAGGTTCAAGAAAGGCAAGGACGCAAAGATAAAGGAAAAAGAGAGGCCCAGGGTCGTCGCCTCTTAGTTTGTTCTTTTCCTTGCTGTCTGACTGATATGGATCTGTACGAGTACGACGCGTCCCTGAGAGGGGAGGGGGTCTCTTTCATTGCCGGTGTTGATGAGGCAGGGAGAGGCCCCCTTGCGGGTCCTGTGGTTGCAGCAGCGGTGATCCTCAGGGAGGGCTGCCGTATAGATCGGGTGCGAGACTCCAAGAAGGTCCCTCTCCGGGAGAGGGAGATTCTTTTCGACGAGATCCTGCTGAACTCCCTTGACTGGGGCATCGGTCTTGTGGATGCCGGAGAGATAGACAGGATCAATATTCTCCAGGCCACACGAATTGCCATGCATTCTGCCATACAAGCCCTGTCAATAATGCCGGATCTGGTCATTACCGATGCAGTAAAACTGCCTTCCCTTGCGGTCAGGCAGATCCCCATTATCAAGGGTGACGCCCAAAGCGCCTCCATTGCGGCATCATCCATTGTGGCAAAGGTGGCGAGGGACAGGATCATGGATCTGTACCATGGTATCTTCCCCTGTTACGGCTTCAGCAGGCACAGGGGTTACGGAACACGGCTTCATCTTGATACAATAAAAAAGTACGGGCCCTGTCCCATACACAGAAAGAGCTTCAGAGGGGTGATGGATCTCTCTTTACCCCTTGTGGAAATGAAAACCGGGGGGAGATATGGATAAGGAGAGAATCGAAGAGGCCTTGGAGCTTTTGTGGGAGTTGCAGGAGGCGGAACGGTCGGACCTTGAGAATTTCCGTCTCGGTTCCGATGATCCCGACGCTGAGGCGGTTATCTCAGCGCTGCAACAGGAAGGGCTCATCACAATGACCGGAGGGGCAGTGAGTCTCACGGCAAAAGGGGCAGAGCGTGCCCGTGGCCTCGTGCGCAGGCACAGGCTCGCTGAGAGGCTTTTTATGGAGGTCTTCGATCTCTCGGAGGAGGTTGTCCATGAAGATGCCTGCCGCGTTGAGCATATCCTCAGCGAGGAGCTCACCGACAGCGTCTGTACCTTCCTCGGACACCCGCCCACATGCCCCCATGGGAATCCTATCCCCAGAGGTGAGTGCTGCAGGAAGTACCGTGTCGATGTCCAGCCCGTTGTTGTCAGGCTTGCTGAGTTCGAGGTCGGGCAGAAGGGCAAAATCGTTTTTATCACCTCCTCAGAGGCAGCACGAATAGGCCGTCTCAGCTCCATAGGCATCGTCCCCGGCGCTGTCATCAGGCTCCTCCAGCGGAGGCCTTCCATAGTCGTACAGATCGACGAGACCACCATAGCCATTGACCCTGAGCTGGCCAGGGAGATATTCATAAAAAAGGTTGCATGAAATTTCCTCCTCCCTCTTTGAGATGAGCGGTTTTCGCATCATCGTAAAGGGCGTTGTCCAGGGTGTCGGATTCAGGCCCTTTGTGTATACCCTCGCCAGGGAACTGGGGATAAAAGGGTATGTGACCAATACCTCGGAGGGAGTGATCATTGAGGCTGAAGGAGAGGGACTTTCGACCTTCCTGAAGCTGCTTCAGGAGAGGCGTCCGCCCCTCTCCCGTATCGATTCCATCGAAGCGGAGAAAACCCCCTTTGCCGGATACAGGGAGTTCACCATTCTCAGGAGTCAGGACTCCGGGAGCTTTACCCTTGTTTCCCCCGACATCGCCATCTGCCCTGACTGTCTTCGGGA
>JBAZFD010000051.1:0-9544 GCA_041653575.1 Thermodesulfovibrionales bacterium | reverse complement strand
ATCTTCCTGAAGGAGCTGATCATCTCCTGCGCCTGCTCCGGGCCCACATCACCCTTCAGGTAGATCACCAGGGAGAACCTCTCAGGGAGTCTCCTGGTGATGATTTCAGTGTTGTACAGGAGGATACCGATAAGGGTGAGCATGAGAAGGCTCGAGGCAACAGTGAGCACAGAGAGCGTATTGATCCATTTCTCCGACCAGAGGCTCCTGAAGGCCGAGGTGAAGGGATATGAGCGGAGCATCAGCTTTTCACCTCACCGATGAGATTGCCGTTGTCCAGCCGCAGAATTGTTCTCCCGGAGTGGGAATAGAGGTCCCTGTTATGGGTGGCAATAAAGACTGTTGTTCCCTGGATATTGATCTCACGGAATACATGCATGATATCCGCTGCTGTATCGGGATCGAGATTCCCTGTCGGCTCATCGGCAAGGAGAAGAAAGGGCTCTGCAACAATGGCCCTGGCGATAACAACCCTCTGCTGCTCGCCGCCTGAGAGTTTCTGGGGAGAACTGTCGCTTTTGTGCCTGAGATGGACCTTTTTAAGCGCCTCGAAAACACGGTGCTTGATCTCCTTTTCCGCCTCCCCCCTGATGCGGAGGGAAAGAGCCACATTATCGAAGACAGTGAGGTTGTTGAGGAGCTTGAAATCCTGGAAAACAATGCCGATGTTCCTTCTCAGGAAAGGGATCTGTGATGTCCTGAGGGAGGAGAGATGAAAATCCCCGATGGAGATCTCCCCCTCATCAGGCTGCTCAGCAAGATACATGAGCTTCAGGAGGGTCGATTTCCCTGCCCCGCTCGGGCCGGTGAGGAAGGCCATCTCCCCCCTGGGAAGGGCGAAGCTTACATTCCTGAGGACGATCTGCCTGTCATAGTATTTTGATACATTCTGAAAGGAGATCATGCCTTCCTTGTGTGGAGAGTGATCTGACGGAGACCGGGGCCGCAGGCCCCGGTCTCCTATCTTACAGGCACTCTCTGATTGTTTTTACAATATCGTCGGCAGTGAGCCCGTAGAAGGCAAGGAGCTCGTCTGGCTTGCCCGAGCGTCCGAAGGTGTCCCTTGTGCCGATCTTCATGATCCTTACAGGATTGGTCTCTGAGAGGAACTCGGACACTGCGCTCCCGAGACCTCCTATGACGGAATGCTCTTCAGCAGTGACCATGAGACGTGACGCCTCTGCCGCTGCGGTGAGGGCCTCGGTGTCCAGGGGCTTCACGGTGGGCATGGAGATCACACCCACGTCCAGGCCGTCCTTTGCCAGTGTCTCCCTGGCTGAAAGGGCTGCCGCAACCATAATGCCGTTGGCCACAATGTTCGCATCCTTCCCGAGGTGGAAGGTATGGGCCTTCCCGATCCGGAAGGTATAACCAGCAGGCATAACAGCAGGAACTTTCGACCTGCCGAGCCTCACATACACAGGGCCGTCATGTTCAGCCACGGTGTCTATCACCTGCTGGGTCTCAAACCCGTCGGCAGGCACAATGACCGTCATGTTGGGGATCACCCTCATGAGCGCCACATCTTCAAGTGCCTGATGGGATGCCCCGTCCTCACCCACGGTAATTCCGCCGTGGGTGGCAACGAGCTTCACATTGAGGCCGCAATAGCAGATGGTCTGCCTCACCTGGTCCCATGCCCTGCCTGTCTCAAATATGGCGAAGGTGGAGGCAAAGGCGATCTTCCCGGTGAGGGAAAGGCCGGAGGCTGTGCCTATGAGGTCCTGTTCAGAAACGCCCATATTGAAGAACCTTCCGGGAAAGGCCTTGGCAAACTTCGAGGTCTTTGTGGAACCGGAAAGGTCCGCGTCGAGGACTACCACCCTTTCGTCCCTTTTCCCCAACTCCAGGAGCGTATCGCCATAGGCATCCCTGGTGGCTACCGCCTTCCCGCAAAAGTTCAGTGCTGACTGCTGCTTGCCGGCTGCTGACTGTTCTTCCCTACTCCCCATTTCCCAACTCCTTTAATGCCTTTTCCAGCTCTTCCTGCGTGGGAGCCAGTCCATGATACTCCACTTTCCCCTCAAAGAGGACTGAGCCCTTACCTTTGATGGTACGGGCGAGGATCATGGAAGGCTTGCCCTCTATTTTTTCCGCCTCGTCAAGGGCGTCCACGATCTGCTCCATATTGTGACCATCTATCTCGATGGTGTGCCACCCGAAGGCGCGCCACTTGTCTGCAAGAGGCTCAACCTTCATGACATCGGAGCAGCAGCCGTCTATCTGGAGGCCGTTCATGTCAACAAAGGCGCAGAGGTTATCCAGGCAATAGTGATGGCTGGTCATGGCAGCCTCCCAGACCTGTCCCTCCTGATTCTCCCCGTCACCCATAAGGCAGTAAACCCGCGAGGAGCTGTTGTTGAGCTTCAGCCCGAGGGCCATACCGTTGGCAATGGAAAGCCCCTGGCCCAGGGATCCTGTGGAGACCTCAATACCGGGAAGCATCTTTGATGAGGGATGCCCCTGAAGAGGGCTCCCCATTTTCCTCAGCGTAGCGAGGAGGGATTTGTCGAAGTATCCCGCCAGGGCAAGCGTAGTATAGAGGAGGGGGGCGGCGTGGCCCTTGGAGAGGATAAACCTGTCCCTCTCAGGCCAGTGGGCCTCAATGGGCCTGTGCTTCATCTTGTAAAAATAGAGCGCTGTGACGAGGTCTGCTGAGGAGAGCGATCCCCCGGTATGCCCTGAGCCCGAATGGGCAAGCATCTTCAGGATCTCAACCCTTACATCCCGCGCCTTTTCCTTGAGAAAATCAATGTCCCGAGACTGCGTTACTATCATGCCGATTCCTTTCTCTCGATTTCCGAAGAGCAAAGCCCCTCAGATTCCCTTGCGGAAATATCCTTAAAAATGAAAGGGGCACCGCCCCTTTGCGCCGGATAAAGATTCCGGCTCTTTTCGCCAGCTATTATAAAACATCTTCCGGGGAAAATGTCATTGTATCCGACCGGATACGGCGTCCTTGAGGCCTCAACACTCCTTGTAGTTCACATCATAGCCATTGCCCTGGAAGGAAAGCCTCAGCTCCTTTCTCTGCTCCGGGGCAAGGCCTTTGTAAATTTCAGCCACCTTTTCGTAGGAGCGGTCTGTACAGCTGTACCTATAGAGCCCTTCCTTAATATCCTGAGGCAGGGCGGTATCGGCGAGAATCTCCCTGAGGTCGCCTGTTTCGCAGAGCATCCTGTAGGCATTCTCCGTCTCTCTCCCGAAGACAAAATCCTTTCCTGCCTTGGAGACAAGGAAGGTATCGGCGCAGCCTGCGACGAAAACCAGCAAAAAGGCAGAAAGAGAGGCTATGCCATACCCCGTCATGGTGATCTGCCGGATCTTCATTTTTTCCCTCCCAGAAGTCTGATTACCTCATCCTTCATGGCGGATGAGGTCCAGTCCCGCTTTCCCACAATCCTCCGGCTAATCGCGCCGTTTCTGTCTATGAGGTATGTGGTTGGAAGACCGGGGACCGGATACCCGTTAAAGGCAACCTCTTTGTTCCTGTCATAGAGGACGGTGAAGGGCAGTGAGTTTTCCGTCATATAGGAACGCAGGGCTGACTCTGACCTGTCAATGGACACGGCGAGGACAACAAGACCTTTTTCCTGCATCTCCCTGTGGAGGCTGACCAGGGAGGGTAGCTCCTTTTTGCAGGGAGGGCACCAGCTGGCCCAGAAATGGAGTAGGACCACCTTCCCCTTCATGGAGGAGAGGGTCACCTTTTTACCGTCAAGGGTTGAAAGGCTGAAGTCAGGGGCAGGGGATGCCGCAGCAAAGGAAAGGGATGCGAGAGCGAAAGATGCGACAAGAAGGAGAAGAAAGAGAAGCCTTTTCATATGCCTGTGCCCCCGGTGCCGTTAATTGCTTCGTTTAAAAACAGTATAACATTTAGCCGGATCGTCAGGACAAGGAGACAAAAAAAGGGGAGGGCCTTTGCCCTCCCCTTTTTTTGTACTGAGACCTTTTTAGAAGGTCACATCAAAGGTGAAATAAACGTCGTGTGCCTTTTCAAAAGGCGGGAGAAGCTGGGCATTCATAGGACTGGTGGCCAGCTCAGAGATCTTCTTGGGCGCACCGATCCAGTTGTTGCTGCCGGTGTAGTCAAAGTCATAGTACTGGTATCCCAGCCTGAAGAATGCTTTGCCCCTCTTGGATATAGGCTTCAGCCAGTTCAGCTCCTGGATAATGTACCCTTCGTAAACACTACCCCTTGTGCCGAGCTTGCTTGTCCACATATCATCAGAGGCAGGGGTGAAGGCGATCCAGTTCTTTGAGCCATGGTTGTACTCAAGACCGATCTTCGTGCCTGAAGAGGTAAAGTCATACCTTGCCCCGAGGTAGATGACCCCGCCATTGGTGTTCTTTTTGTCTCCTGCATCATAGTTGAGACCGGCCAGGCCGAAGACAAGATGGTCGTTGGGCTGTGTATGGCTGAGTCCCCCTGCTGCGAAAAGGTTGAGGTCTCCAGGCCCCATGTCCTCCAGCTTGCCCATAACGAGGAGTCCATACTGGCTGATGTCTCCCAGGTTATCTGTTGCGGGCATGACGGCTGAATCGGAAAGGCCGTTAAAAATATCAAAGGCCCTGTTCCACTGGAGTTCCACATGGAGGTTCTCGGTGTCGTAAGGCACCACATTGAAGCCCAGCATGTTTACATCATCCACATTGGAGGAGTTGTTGAATCCGCTGTCAAACCCCTTACCGTAGCAAAGCTTGGCAAATGCGCCGGGAAGGGCCTCGATATCAGGTGCGACTCCGATAGTGGCGCCGTCGAAGGCATAGTCAATGAGGAAGCTCGGAACACCTGCTGTTCCGGTCTTCTCCTGGTTCTGCCTGAGAGTACCGGGCATTCCGCCTGTGGAGGGTCTTCTACCCACAGAAAGCCACATGGGGAGATCAGCCACATTGCTCCATGTGGCATAGGCAGTGTCGACGATGAGGGCGCTGCCGTTAGGCACATGACCTATGTTGCCGTCAAACACACCCATCTTGTCCCCGAAAAATCCGGCATCCACCGCGCCATCGGTCTGATTGCCCCATACCTTGTACATCAGGAGTCGGGCCTTGACCTGGATGTCCTCTGTGGCCTTTGCCTTCAGGTTGAGACCAAGGCGGTTGGTCATCAGTGAGCTGTTCTTCACATCATAACCTGCGACAGGCGCAGGGTTCGTAGGTCCGAAAGGAATGGTAGGATCGAGCTGCCAATAATCATGCACGGTCCCCTTCAGGTAATCAAACCTGAACCTGTAGTCTCCGCCGATTTCCAGCCAGGAGGGCTCTGAAGACTCTTCAGCCTTCTTCTCCACCATGGTGATCCGCTCTTCCTTCACTGTCTCTGCCTTCTTCATGTCCTGCATTTGCGTCTTCAGGGATTCAAGCTCCTTGGAGAGCGCCTCGATCTTCTGGACGAGATCCGTCTGATCGAGTGCAAAGGCAGGCAGGGGAAGGAGGAATGAGAGTGAAAGGAACACTGCTAACAATTTTCTCATACAATACCCCCTATAATTTTTTATACTTATATGAATATCACCTTAAAAGAAAAAAGGTCAAGGGTTTTTTTATTTGGAAACAATGAAACCTTTACAGAGGGAATAACCATTATGGAACTTTACAGAGAAATCAGGGCCTTTACCGTTAAATCACCCCGTCGGAGCTCAGCAGGCACGCCCCTCACACAGGACATACTCGGGGGAATCAGGGAGATCTCCCAAGGGCTCCCCATCAGCTCCATTGAGACAAAAGAGGACGGTGAACTGATCCTTCATGCTGACCTGGAGTTCTCCCTGGCAAACTGGGACAATGCCGTCTCCTTCCTCCGCTCAGTGCTTTCCTTCATGAAACTGAAGAGAGGGTATCTCATTGTCCGGAAGATATCAGGCAGCGCCGACTCCCTGAAGACGGAGATCGAGGCCTATAAGGTAACGAAAAGAGGGGTTTATTATACAGACTTCTCCGGCCCTGCTGACCTGCTGGAAGACGTCATGAGGTTTTCCGGGCGGAACAAAAGGCTTCAGAAGATGGATTCCATGGGAAATATTTTCAGACCCTACGGTGACCGGAATTTTCATGAGGGAGAAGGGGAGTAAGCCCCTTCTCCCTCATGAAAGGCTGCTCCCTGTGCCATCAAAGAAAATCGGACTCTGCCTTGGCCCGAAGAGAGGCAATGCTGAAAGAGAGGTCGTCTGCAAGCCCTGTAAGCAGCGCTACCTCTTCCGAATTAAAGGCATAGGGCTCGCAGGAGTAAATGGTAAGCGCTGCGAACGCCCCGCCTTCATCCTTCAACGGCAGGGAGATGCAGGCTGCAAAACCGTTCTGTAACGCAGCGTCCCGCCAGGGCGCCATGCGGGGATCGGACAGGAGGTCCTGATTTACCTGCGGCATTCCGGTCCTTATCGCCGTGCCTGTGGGCCCCCGGCCCCGTTCAGTGTCGGCCCAGGTTATCCCGGCGTTTTCCAGAAAACCTTCCCCATGGCCGCACTGAGCCACAGCCGACACGGTCCGTTCCCGGTCCTGTTCTGCAAAGCCGGTCCAGGCGAAACAGTAGCCGCCGGTCTCCACCATGATGCGGCAGATCTCCTGCAACAGGCCTCTCTCGTCCGATGCGCGCAGCAAGGCCTGATTGCATTCGCTCAGGGCCCTGAAGGCCCGCTCAATCCGCCTGCGCTCAGAGATCGCTGCTTCCAGCTCCCGCACCTTATCTTCAAGCTTCTTTACCACCCTGTTGCTGTACTCAGAGAGGTACCGGGACTCCTCCTGCATTTCCCTGTGCCGGGAACCACCCTTTTCCTCCCGTCGGCCTGACAGGACCTCATTGATCGTGCTCACCATGGCAAGGGCTTCTACCGGCCTGCGGAGAAACCTCTCCGCCCCCAGGCTGAGGGCGAACTCCTCATCCTTCTCTTCGGTATAGCTGGAGGTGATGAAAATGAAAGGGATCTCCTTCAGCCTTGGATCCTGTTTGCACTCCCGGCAGAACCTGTAGCCGTCCATTACAGGCATCAGGATATCCGAGATGATCAGATCGATTCCGCCGGGGCTGAGCTTTTCAAGCGCCTCTTCCCCGTTCACGGCAAAAACAACCTCATGGGCCTGTCCCTTGAGCAAGGCGCCAAGATACCGCCGGTTTTCTTCGGTGTCATCGACAACCAGTATTCTCATTTCCCTCCAGCCTCCGCCCATTCAGGGCGCTATACGCCCACGAGAGGGGACTCCTACGATAATTGTAGTCGGATTTTCCTGTGAAATCCAGAGAGAAAGGGGATTGTGCAACAAAAAAACAGAATGGGGGTGCTGAATCATTATGAGGAGGAGATAGAGAAATTTCAGGAACTGTGAAAAGCAAGGAGGTCTTGTATGGGAAGTGGCTCCCGGGGAGGGACTCGAACCCCCGACAGGGTGATTAACAGTCACCTGCTCTGCCAGCTGAGCTACCCGGGAATCTCTGAAACAGTGTCAGTTTTTATACCAGAAAAAGCTGGGGCTTGTCAACACTAAGCCTGAAGTTTCTCAGTCTTCACCAGTAAAGCACTCCGCCATGCTGGCTTGTCCGGCCTCTTTCAGGTCTTTTCAGAAGGATTCCCGACAAGCGGGAATGACGGCAAAAGACATACCCATACTGACAGACTTAGCCTGAAAAACAGGGGCCCGGGCCCTCTGCTTCTTCCTGTCATGACCCTGGCCCCTTGCCCCCGGACCCTTATGATACTTCTATTTTTATCTCCTTCGGCTTTGCCTCCTCCTTTTTGGGAAGGACTATCTCCAGTATGCCGTTTTTGAAGGAGGCCTTTGCCTGCTCGCTGTCCACCTCCACGGGGAGGGCAATGCTCCTGACAAAGCTGCCGTAGGACCTCTCGCTGGCGTAGTAGTCCTCTTCCTTCACCTCTTCCTCCCTCTTCACCTCGCCCTTCAGGGTGATGGAGTCCTTGGTGATGGTGAGGTCTATATCGTTCTTGTCCACTCCGGGCAGCTCCGCCTTCAGGACGATTTCGTTCTTCCTGTCGAACATCTCTACATTCGGAACGATCACGCCTCCCTCGGGCTTCATCCACCTTCTTCTCCTGGGCACAGGAGAGAGGAAGTCCTCAAAAAGCCTGTCCATGTCTCTTCTCATCTCCTCCAGTTCCTTTAAAGGACTCCACTTCACAATCGACATACAGTCCTCCTTCAGGCCCGGTCCTGGCCGGGCGAGACTTGCAGGGCCAAAGGCCCCTGGCAGCATTACTCTACAGCGGCAACTGCAACCTTTTCGAATACCATCCTGTCGTCAACATAATCCACCTCCACCAGGTCGCCCTCCCTGAAGGTTCCGTCAAGGAGCCTCAGGGCGAGGGGATTGAGGATCTCTCTCTGGATCGTCCTCTTCAGAGGTCTGGCACCGAAAACAGGGTCGTACCCGGCCTTTGCGATGTATGCCTTCGCGGCATCGGAGAGGGTGATGTCTATCCGCTTCTCGTGAAGGTACCCTTTCATCCTCTCCACCTGGATATCCACAATCTGCCTGAGGAGCTCCTCGCTGAGGGGGTTGAAGATGATGATCTCGTCCACCCTGTTCAGGAACTCGGGCTTGAAGAACCCCTTCAGGTCCTCCAGCACCTTTTGTTTCAGTTCCTTGTTGTTCTCTCCGCCCCAGTAGACAGCAGGTCTCTTTGCACTCTCTTCAAGGAGCTCCTGGATGTGGCTGCTCCCGATGTTGGAGGTCATGATCACCACGCTGTTCCTGAAGTCCACCGTCCTGCCGTGACCATCCGTCAGCCTGCCGTCATCAAGGAGCTGGAGGAGGATGTTGAAAACCTCGGGGTGCGCCTTCTCCACCTCATCAAAGAGGATGACTGAGTAGGGCTTCCTCCTCACCGCCTCGGTGAGCTGGCCTCCTTCCTCGTACCCCACATAGCCGGGAGGCGCCCCCACAAGGCGAGAAACGGTGTGCCTCTCCTGATACTCGGACATATCCACCCTGACCATGGCCGCCTCGTCATCGAAGAGGAACTCGGCAAGGGCCTTTGCCAGCTCAGTCTTTCCCACTCCCGTGGGGCCGAGGAAGATAAATGAGCCGATGGGCCTGTTGGGATCCTGGAGCCCTGCCCTGGCCCTCCTGACGGCGTTGGAGACCGCCTCTATGGCGTCGTCCTGGCCCACCACCCTCAGCCTCAGCCGCTCCTCCATCCTGATGAGCTTCTGGACCTCAGTCTCCAGCATCCTTGAGACAGGTACGCCGGTCCATTTTGCCACCACCTCGGCGATGTCCTCTTCATCCACCTCTTCCTTGAGCATCTTTCTCCGGGCCTGAGTTTCCTCAAGCCGAAGGTTTTCTGTTTCCAGGGACTTCTGAAGCTCAAGGAGCCTGCCATACCTCAGCTCGGCGGCCCTGGCGAGGTCGCCGGACCTCTCGGCCATCTCTGAATCTATTTTTGCCTTCTCCATGTTTTCCTTGATGTCCCTGATCCTCTGGATCACCTCCTTCTCGCTGAGCCACTGAGCCCTGAGGACGTCCCGCTTCGACTGGAGTTCGGCCATCTCCCTGCCCAGCTTATCCAGATTTTCCTGGGCCTCCCTTGAG
>JBAZFD010000050.1:7813-9676 GCA_041653575.1 Thermodesulfovibrionales bacterium | reverse complement strand
TGCAAAGGCCTTGTAGTAGTCTTTAAGCGCTTCATTGAGAGACTCCTGTCTCATGGTGGTCCAGCGCTCCTGAGTAATCTTACCCTTTTTCCCTATGAGCTTGTCTCTCCCCTTTGCTATCTTGTCAATCCAGGTTTTCAGTGCTTTCTCTTCATCCGCGCCCAGTGCATGACGCATCCTGAGGGAGATAAGCTCCTGGCGCATATTATCAGCCTGCTGTGCCATCTTCTGCACTGCAATATCCACATCAGGGCGCATCCTAGCCTGTGTGAGGATATTATCGTAGACTTTGGCAATCTTCAACTCCGTGAAGCCCTGGAAAAGGTCAGGGTACTTATCGGCAGACTGCTTCACGAGCTGCACAAAATAGTCTTTTCCATGCAGCGAGAGGTTATCAAGCATCCCTGTACACAGGCCGTCTACATTCACTCCAAAGACATTCGCGAGGTCTTGGGTAGTGAGGCCTCTGTGTCGAGCATCTACAGGCTTCAGCTTTGCTGCGGGAAGATTATGGTACAGTTCTGAGAGGTCACGCCTCGCAAGGTACTCCGCAGCCCCTGATACCGCTACATCTGTCTGATACTTTGACCACAGTTCAGCTCGCTGGGCTCTTAGAGCTGTAAATGCCTCTGGGGTACGCTCAGCTCGTGATGTGGCCCAGAAAGTATCAAGTAGTCCTGCATCAGCTTCCAATGTTGCTTGTCTGATAAGGTCAGTTTCATCAGCGCGGGTGAGAACACTGTCGAGAGCGGCTCTGGCTTTCTTGTCCTTGATGAACTTACGATTCTCGAGGAGCTTTGTCCTTACCCTCGTCATACTCCCTGATACGTCTTCCATCGCGAGCAGCATTTCTTCCCTTCTGCTTCTCCAAAGCTGCTCGAGCTTCCTGAATTGTCCACTCTCGTACAGTATATCCGCCTCATCCATCGTCTGGGACATCATACGGTGAGGGATGTAGGATGCTGTACTGGACATTGTTTCGTAGGTGGTGAAGACTTCCATCAGCTCCGACTGGTTATTTACATCTACCTTCACCACATCATCTGCAAGTCCCCTGAATGACTCCCCTATGTCCATTGGGAGACGCTTGAGGTCTTCGATAGAGGTTTCCGCTACCTTCTCTGCGAATGCTTTGATGGACTTCTCGGTATTCAGTACCTTGCCCTCTTCAATCAACTGCTCCCCAAGTGTTCTGGCCCGTGGACTGAGGTTATCGCAGCCTCGGAGTATCTTGAGTGCTTCCGCTTTTTGTAAGTTCCCATCTGTGAGGTGCCCTGCTAGCCCCTTCACATCATCCGAGCTGACTGTGAGTCTGCGGAAGATTTCATTCTTCAGGTCATCTTTGCTCAGTCCAAGTGTCTTTCTCCCCACATCCGGCACATCACCTATGAGACGCTCCAGTGCCAGCATGAAATCACCGCCAGCTTCCTGGTAAGCCCTCTCCGCTAGGTGCCTCGACATCCTTTGCATCACAAAGTTCTGCCTTAGTGAGTTCCCGATAGCATTCGAGAGGTCTATCCAGCTTCTACCAGCCCAATAGAACAGCTCTTTTCCTGCAAGGAACTTCGGAGTGCCAATTCCTGCTACCTTCTCCGGTATCTTCCACCTTGGGAAGAAGGTCCACGCACCGCCTTTTCTGTGTGGTGCTCCTCCCATGATACCGGCAACGTCAGATGCGAAGTGGCTCGCGAGTGTTGGGTCACTTACCAGACCTTTTGTCATCATAAGGAATGTTTCGGTTCTGGTAGTCCTTGGTACTACACCCTCAATCACGCTGACCACGAAGCCCTCAAAAGCATTCCACAGAGGATAGGAGATACTACCCAAATTAGCTTCTGCGAAGGGTCTCACTACCCATCTGTC
>JBAZFD010000050.1:0-7803 GCA_041653575.1 Thermodesulfovibrionales bacterium | reverse complement strand
TGATTCGGTGATTCTCAATCTTGTCAACTGTCCGCTGCATTCCGAGTGCAAGTCCCTCAAGGAACCCACCTTTAGACTGCTTTCCTGCTTCTCTAGCCAGTACGATGGCCTTCTGTTTGGCGTTGAGGAACTCCACCATTTTCTGCACCTGGTTGTATGAAGCTCCCTTACCAACCCTCAGTGCCACATCTATGTTATTTGCCAGGCCCTTGGTGAATACAGGAATCTCGCGGGTAAGTGTTGCAAGATTATCTGCGCTGCGCTCAATTCCAAGAGCTTGTGCAAGTGCTGCAGCAGCTTCCTGGGGCTTGAGTCTCTTCGCGGTAGCCTGTGCAAGAATCTGGTTCACCTCAGATACCGCGAGTTCTGGCACTGCAGATGATGCGAAGTCCCTGGCGAGCTGTCCTTCATGCTTTGCGCTCCAGCTCCACACCTTTGCATCTGTGAGTGCGGCGTGTTCCGAGAGCATCTCACCAAGCTTCGCAGTAGTCTGAATATCAGCTGCTCCAGGAAGCTTTGCGTACTCCTCTATGCACTCCTTCAGCGCTGCCGCAATGTCATCAGGAGTCGCTTTGGTCATCAGCTTCCCTGTATTCCGCTCCACCGCCATTCTGAGGAGTCCATTGAACTGGTCAATTTCCTTAGTTACAATCTGCGCTGTGGTCTTTGGCAACCATGATTTCGCTACCACATCCTTCCACAGGTCAAAAGGAATATCGGTAATTGCATAAAATCCTTTGTTCAAAGCTATCAGCCTGTTTCCAATGAAACCCAGCCCAGCTTTCCTGAGCCCAACGCCAACGCCGCCTAGCACTGGTGTTCCTACATACGTCAGAGGGTCAGTAAAGATTTCGATGAGGAGCTTCTGCCACCAGGGAGCATCCCACTCTACGTAGCTTTCCCTTGCTGCGGTCCAGGGATTCTTACCTTCTTCCCTAGCCTTATTGTAGAGCTTCTCCGCTTCCTGCTCTCCCTCAATGAATCCCTGTACTATCCTCATTGCCCCACCAGCCATTGGATAGCTCACGTTGTTGATGTAAGGCTGAAGGAAATCTGCAAACTGCTGCATGGGAGACTGGACCATGAAGAATGCCTTCTGCCAGAATGTCTGGTCAGGAGGCTCCCACTCCCGCAGCCCTGCCTTCACTTCCGCAATCATCTGGGACTGTTCCAGTGCGGCATCGCGGAGAATCTTCACCGCTGCATCAATATCTACAACCTCATTCAGTGTCTCCGCAGGTACTCCCATCACTGACATGAGCTGTAGCATTTCCTCCATAGTCATGTCTGGAGGAATATTCATCATAGGAGTTGCATGGAGAGCTTTCTTCACCTCTTCCACCGTCATCATACTGAGTGAGAGTGGTGTTCGGGTAGCTTCAGGCTGTACCAAGAATCCCTTGATGGCCTGCTCTTTCTCCTCAGATACCTGGAGCCAATCGGGAATCTCAGTGGGCTGAGCTACTGTACGTGAGCTGATAGCCTGTTCCACTGCAGTCCGAGCTTCCTGCATATCCTGAGGTGTGAGTACTGAAGTGTCAAAGGCGAAGGTTTCCTGGTACTCCTCGAATGAGTTTATTCCTGTGAGTGTCGGTACCAGTGGAAGTGACTCATACAGCCCCGTCATTGACATAGCTCGTGCAGCCTGGTCAACAGCAAGGGTAGCTTCATCTTTTGCCCGCTGTACTGTAGCTTCCGGAAGCTCCTGGAATATCGTATCCAGTGTTCTTCCCCCAAGTATGTCCCGCACTCCACCAATCACACCTATTACTGGGTGCATAGCTCTCACAAATATATTGTCTACCCAGCTTTTCGGTGCCTGAGCAAGCGGTGCTCCCCAGATACCACGGGGTTCTGCAGAAGGAGACTCCGCAGCTGATATTGCTCCCTCAGACTGTTTGAGCCACTGTTGTCTCTTTGACTCCCAATCTTCTGTCAGTGAAGGAACCTTGTACTTCTGTTCATCAGCCATTTCTGACTCCTTACACTACCGGCGCTGGAGCAGAGGTTGTGCCTTCAGGTGGAAGTGCTTCTGTTCTATTTCCTATAGCGTTGTTCCGTGCTTCTTCCTCCACCTGAGTCCCTGTTATCTGAGCTTCCGCCCTCTGAGCTGCAGCTTCGTACAGTTGAGCTGCCCTTGTGTTTCCACTCTTTCTCAGAAGGTCCGCCTCTTCCCGTGCAGCTACCACAAACGCGATAACTGCGTGTACAGGATTGCGTGCAGCTTCCTCAGCCCTGAGCATCGCCTTCTCCTGCATGGGATTCTTGACCTCAGGGAAGACTTCCTCAATCACCCTGTTGTAAGAGAGCTCAAAGTTAGGATTGAGCATCCTACCAACAGTAGCTCTCTGTATTATGTCTCCTGGGATTCTGATTTCATAGTTTGCTTCGAGATAGAACTCCGGTGGCAAGTCCTGCGGAAGCTTCATCCCATGAGGAGAGTGGCGGAACTTGACAATCTGCTCCAGCCAGAAGTTGTCAATCCCCGTCATACAGTCCATAATAGCCCTGTGGTAGGGTTTTGCTACCTGGTCAGTGGAAGCTGAAATCTGTGACATGACGTAAGCAGTCATCTGCCCCTGTATGCTCCCGAACATACTCCAGGCAGGACCACCTCTCTGCATCATCGCTTCCATATCCAGCATTGTGGTCCTCAATTCTACTGGCATCGGGGGAGGGGACAGAAAGTAAACGTCCTCATCTGGTGTCATCCTGAATATCGCACCTCTCGTGAATACCTGCTCAGGCTTCACAATAGGCTTCCCACTCCGGTTCTTCTCCACGATTCTAGCCTGCACGATGTCCCTGAGATGCTGCATATTGAATGTCCACCACTTGTTCCAATACCTGTAGACATTCTCATTGGTGGCGACTACACTTTGGCCGATTTCCTTCTGGTACGTATCCCTTCCACCAGATATTGAGCCTGTATCTGGCAACCCTCCCGCTGGTCCTGTGTGGATTGGGATTCTAGTAAATCGTGTCTCCACGGTGTCAGCTTTTACCAGTGCCTTCCCAATCACAACAGCATTATGCACTGCGTTGTTCTCATCAAGCCACCAGAGGTCGTTCAATTCTGGGCCTGATTTGAGCTCGGATTCTTCGAGGCTCCACTTATTCCTCGCTATCATCCTGCGAGCTGCTGATGGTGAGAGTCTTGTGATGTGGGCACACTCCACTAGCTCGTCACCCCACAGAGGATACACCTCTGATGGATTCCATATCTCCGCGATAGCTTGCGTGCCATCGAGTGACATTGTAGCAAACACACTGTACCATCCTGTTGCCAGTAGGTACCCTATGAAGTCCCAGCCCCAGCCTTCTCTCCCCGTCCTCTTGTACCTCTGCTCCACATCCCACCACATCCTCTCGAACATTGTGGAGAGCTGTGATGCGGCCTGTTGATTCTCATTCGTAAGCAATTCCTGTGGAACTCGGTGAGGAACCTTCTGGTCCAGCATATGTCTGAGGAGCTTGAAGCACGATTGAGGGTCATTACTGACAAAGGACTCCATCTTTTCCTGTTTGAGGTCATCGACCATCTCGATGAGTCTGTACCATTCCTTGAACCGTGCATTTCGAGCACTCCAAGAAGTCTTCAGTGCGTTACACTTTGCAACTACATCTCCGCGTTCCATGCTTCCTCCTACCAGGAATCTTTCCATCCATAGGTTCCCACGAGTCCCCGCTCCACTGGTGCACTACTCCTTGTGCATATCGCTATCGCAAGGGAGTCGTGGTAGTCATCTGCACCGACTGCCACAGCTCTCTGTCCCCGCGCTCCCTGTACCCACCGGATATTCCTGCACTGACTCACCAGTCTAATATCGTGGGTACGAATCTTCTGCAGATTCCTGTTCAACTCGGCAATCATAAAGGGCTTAGTTTTCGGTGAGGTGAGCCAGCCAATCTTATTATACACCTTCCCCGATTCGATGTCTGTCCTGTAGTAGAGATTCCCATAGTCCTTGATGAAGTTATTGAACTCCAGCGCATCTTCATTTGCCACGATAGCGTTGTTGTAGTGCACTGCGAGTAGCTTCACCATATCAGCCATCTCGGGGCCGTCATACAGTCCCCCAAGTGTTGCTACGTGATTGAACTCTTCCTCGCTGCTGAAGTCCCACACGGTAGCAACTGAGTCCGAGTGCTTACCCACTCCAGGGTCAACAGCTATCAGGTAGTTCACACCATCCTTGGGTTCTTCCCACACATCAGCTCTATTCCACCTCAGTGGAGCGGGAAAGCAGTCTCCTGCCATATTCGCAAGCAACTGTGAGTCATATGCAGCGTCTCCTGCTGCAAGGAAACAGCTCACATCATCTTCTGGAAACTCCTGGGAGAACAGTAGCCGTGTAGTGCCGCTCCTCTGCAGTGAGGACATCTCAGCCTGTTTGTACCGTCTCCACCGGAGCAGGTCATAGGCCTTTAGCTCATCATACCCGAGAGATTCGAAGATTCTGAGAAGCTTCTCCTCATCGGGCTGGACATTCCTCAGTGGTGTAACGTCGTCCCCTGTGAGAATGAACTGGCTTTCCGCAGGCATCCTATACTCTGGGTGTATGTACCAGGGATAGAAGTGCGGTGTGAAGATGCTTTTCCCAACCTCTTTCCCTTCCCTCGCTGCCATGTACACTTCGTAGAATTCGTTTCCCTCTCCATTCGGAGTGCTCCCGATGTCTACGGTGGAGTCCCCTGAGAGCGGTACTCTTTGCAGTGCTGATGCCCATACCCTCTCGGCATCCCCAGGTGGCCAGAATGCGAACTCATCCAGAAATAGTCTGTGGATTGTTTCTCCTCTGACTCCTGTGAAGCTCTGGGCCGAGCTGATGAAGAATGAGCTGTTGAGCTTCTCGAATGTCATCTCATATGTAGATTTGTGGTTGAGCTTATCCAGCGTCGGTATTCGCTCTTTCAGCACCCTGTAGAAGTAGTGCGCTTTCCTCAGTAGTCTCCCTGTGATGAACTCATCGTAGGATATTATGACTGCTGTGGTTCCTGGAATTGTCACACAGTCAATGAGATAGTCGCAGATGATGTCGGTGGAGAAGCCTACCTGCGCGGGCTTCACATACACGTCCCTTCCAGTCCTCGTGAGGTTCACATCGAGCTGGATAGGATTCAGCTTATACGGAACCCGCTGGCGGTCCTTACTCTCCACGAGCATGAGGGTCTCTTTGAACAACAACCTGTTGCTCAGGAGAAGTTCAAAGGCCTCTCGCTGGTTCACTCAGTTAGCTCCACGGCCAGGTATTATTCATCTTTGTGATGATACCTAGAACAACAGGAACGAGAGTGAGGAAGGCCTCAATTCTTGTTATCCGAGTACAGTTATGGTTTACCTTCCCATTCTGTTCTTTCAAGTGTGCGACCACTGAGTTGCCCTGAATTACCAATTCTTCCAGTAACTGCCTGTCGGTTTTCTCATGGTAGTCCTTGATATACTGTGGCATCAGAACCCCCTTGGCTTCCTGAGTCTCCTGCTCATGGGAACTGGGTGGGCGCGTATCCTGGATACCTGAGCTTTTCTAATGTTCCGTCTGCTGGCTGCCTGTACCGCCGGTGTATTATGGAGTCTCCTTGCCACCGTTTCCTCCATTTCCTCGGACCACTTCAACTCTGAGCTCTTCCCTAGTCCTAGCTGCAGTCATAACGAACTTGGTGAAGTCGAACTCGCCTTCAACTGGAGTTGCTGTTTGGCCCTTCAGCAGCGCTTCCATTATCTGGAGTTGCTGAGGGGTATAGAAAGCACGGAGTTTAAGTAGATATGACTGCTCTTCATCAGGCATCGGAAGTGGCTTGCCGTCTCCGTCTCTCTCTGGGTAGAGACTTTTCTGCAGCACCCTGAGGTCTTTCTCGAGTACTAACCGGAAGTTCCTGACGAACTCCAACCCCGCATACTCCAGTGAGAGTTGCTGACGAAACTCAGGAATCCTCTCCTCGAGTGCCACAAACTCTGGGACTTCCCTCCACTTCGATAGTGTGCTGTGGGCATATCCAATCAGTCTCAGTGCTTCCCTGATTGTGAATCCTGAGGACCTGAGTGAGAGGTACCGCGCCTTGGGGTCATCACGAGAATATGGAAGAATAGACTGAGCGATTTTCTCAGTCTCTGTTTGACTCTGGGGGTCTGCTAGGAGTATTGGAGGCCTGTCGTCACTATGTCCAGACATAAACACCTCACAACGGTATTATGCTAGTGTACAATATCTGGGGTACTTTGTCAATCGATATGACAAAATAGTTTGCGGGTATACAATTTCTGCATTGACTCCTCCCACCGCTGCATGATACCATAGTAATATGGCATTCACAACAGAGACTATGTGCCCCGCGATGAAGGAGGCTGGGATTGATAGTCCTGAATCCCAGCGCGGAATCAACTTCTGTGTAAACTCCTGCCCATATGACCACTGTGTAGTAGCAGAGCCCCTGATGGACAACAGGACCAAGAAGCGTCTGGTGATAAAGAAGGCTGCGAGGGAGCTAAGGAGAAGTGGTATGACGCAAGAGGAAATCAGTGAAGCTCTTTCCGTTCCTCGCTCCACGATTGAGAGGTACCTGAGATGAATGTGTGGATGACGAGATGCAGGAAGCGCACCAAATGTAGCTACTGCCCCGAACCTATCCTCAACACTGAGCCAATGGTAGTGGGGACAAACAGACGTGGCAAGTGGATAATCAGACGCTCTTGGCACCCACAGTGCTGGATTACACAGGGACTGGCTGAGATTGAGCGAAGAGGGCCGATGGAAGAGACTAGAGGGAGAAAGAAGCTCAGTCTCCCAGATACTGTGAGAGTGGAACGATTCAAAGTTATTGCCCGCAGAGCGTCTGTGGTGCAGCGTCTGAAGCGTGCTGTGGCAAAAGGCGACCTGGACCGTATCCTCCATCTAACCGAGATGCTGGAGGAGTTGAAGAAAGAAATCATGCCTCTCGGTGGAGTGCCAGAATCGTGGGAATCAAAACAGCAGTCGCAATCGTAGTAGCTTTCTGGGTGCTGAATCTCCTCATGTACCTCCTGGGAATCTGCGGAGTGTGGGGATAGTTTCTTCCCATGCGCTTTCTTAGCTTCCTGTGCACCTCCAGAGGGAAGTTTATGAAAGCTGTGAAAATTGCGCGAGGTGATAGAAGAGCGTCTGAACATGGCTACGACAGGGTACCGTACACCCGTATGCGCCA
The DNA here is from genome assembly GCA_041653575.1 of Thermodesulfovibrionales bacterium. Lineage (GTDB taxonomy): Bacteria > Nitrospirota > Thermodesulfovibrionia > Thermodesulfovibrionales > Dissulfurispiraceae > JBAZFD01. The sequence continues at coordinate 621 of JBAZFD010000050.1, read as the reverse complement.
GGGTGAGGATTATGTCAACTAGTGGGAGGGTGTGTGTTATGTCAACTGGCATGGGAGGAAGGTTATGTATGCCAGACATAACGCGCCACAGTGGGCTGGTTGATTATGTCAACTGGATTATGTCATGGAGTATTATGTGCTCCCAGTATACTGTATCCCATATCCAGAGTACAGAGTGCGGTATGCTGGATGCCGCGTCCAGTCTGTGGTATCCCATAACCTGCATAACATAATCCTTCATGACATAACACTCTGCCGGTGCCGCTGGTTACACGGTACCGCATATACCAACAGAACGCAGGGTTTGTCCTAAATTATCATAGTATTATGTCATCGTGATGACTCAAATGGGCATGATGGGTGTAAGATTACATCATCGAATCAGGACATGGACGGGGCGGATAAACCAGACGGCGGAATACCACCGCACTGGAGTCTGAACCGTACCAAAAGCCTGACGGTACCAGCAACCTGAGCGGTCACGCGGGCACTGGTCACCTTAAGAATTGAATAGGAGTGTGAAACATGGCAGAGAATGCCAAACCCAACTTTGCGACCATGACGAAGGAAGAGCTGTCTGCCTACATCGGTACACTGGCAGCCGCTGGTGACATCGATGGG
>JBAZFD010000049.1:4801-9751 GCA_041653575.1 Thermodesulfovibrionales bacterium | reverse complement strand
CAGTACTCGCCGAACATCACGAAATACTTTGACCAGATGCGCGATATAGTCATTGATTTCCGTTTCTGCCCCTATTTGTCCCTCGTACCCATAATCACGCATCCCCCAATAGGGAGGAGAAGTGACACAGCAATGAAAGGTATCATCAGGAAGCACAGCAAGCTTTTCCCGAACGTCGCCGTGAATAATCTGAACCGGTTCAGTTCCGGGACAAATATCTGTCTGCAAACAGTTGTCAGACTCTCTCACCCTTTTCTCCGGATTTCTGCCGTTTTATCACCGGTGTTGTAATCGGCCAGTTCTTCGCTAACCTTTGCAGTCAGCGTCTCAATGATAAAGGCATGAAGAGATATATCCAACTCAATAGCCTTGTGCTTGAGAGCCTTGTGCAGACTGTCTTCGATCTCAAGGGGAAAAGTTTTCTTTGTCTTAATTTTGGATGCTGCGCTCATATTACTAATATTACCGAAGTAACCAAGGTTAGTCAAGTGCAATTTCCACACGACGCCAAATAGGCATATAGCCCGTCTGCAATGGAAGAGGGAGGCGGTAAGGGGAATGTCTACACCCTGCACAGTAAACCCTGGGATTCAAAAGCTACTCCTCTCATCCAGCTCGCCCACCCCTGAACCCTACTTCGCCGTATACAGCTCCTCTTCCACCTTTTCGGCCAGAAAGATCTTCAGGAGCGACTGGTAGGGGATATCCCGCTTGTTGGCCAGGAGCTTCAGGTGCTCGATCAGGGATTCGGGAAGCCTGATTGATATGGTCCTGGTGGAGGGGCTTCAGCCTGGAGAACACCACTTTTCTGGCCTTTGAGTAGTCCACGTACTCGGGGAGTCATGGGTCGCCCAGAACCCGGCCTCTTCCTCCTCGCTGGCGAGCTTCGGCAGCTCTTTAAGCTTCCTCATAAGTCCTCAGCCTCTCCCCCGGCTCAACCGGGGGATTAGCTTGAACTGCTCAGGTTCAGTCTTTTATCTCAACGATGAAATCCACCTCAACCGGTGAATTCAGGGGGAGTGCATAGACACCCACTGCTGCGCGGGCGTGGCGGCCTGCCTCGCCGAAGACCTGGAAGATGAGGTCTGACGTGGCGTTGAGCACCTTGGGCTGGTCAAAGAATTCCCCGGCAGAGGCAACGAATCCGTTGAGCTTTACCACCCTCACTACCCGGTCAAGGCTCCCGAGGTTTGCCTTCAGCAGGGATAGGGCATTGATCGCAACCTGCCGGGCGTCCTCCTGGGCCTCCTCAAGGGAGACCTTTTCCCCCACCCTGCCTGTCCTGGTGACCTTTCCCTCTCTCAGGGGCAGTACACCGCTGAGGAAGAGGAGATTCCCTGTTCTGACGCAGGGGACATAGGAGCCCAGGGGTGCAGGAGCCCCGCTGAGGGTGATGCCCAGCTCTTTAAGTCTTTCTTCTATATTCATGGCAAAACTCCTTTCACTGTGTGAGAGAAGAACGACAAGGCAGCAGGACAGCAGCCCGAATATCCTGAGCCGCTGCCCTGCCGCCTTCCTGTTCATTACAGTCCCAGTTCCTCCGGTGTGCCGATCCTTCCGAGGATGGCTGATGCGGCTGCCACCGCAGGGTTGGAGAGGTAGACCTCGCTTTCGGGATGTCCCATCCTTCCCACGAAGTTCCTGTTCGTTGTGGCCAGAGCCCTTTCTCCCTTTGCCAGGATTCCCATGTGGCCTCCCAGGCAGGGGCCGCAGGTGGGGGTGGAGACAACAGCCTCGGCGTCGATGAAGATCTCCAGGAGACCTTCCCTCATCGCCTGCTTGTAGATCGCCTGTGTGGCAGGAATCACGAGCATCCTCACGTTGGGGTTCACCTTCCTGCCCTTTACCACGGCGGCTGCCTCCCGCAGGTCTTCAAGCCTGCCGTTGGTGCAGGAACCGATGACGATCTGGTCAATGGTGATGTGGCTCAGCTCAACAGCGGGCTTTGTGTTTGAAGGCAGGTGAGGGCAGGCGACGGTGAGAGGAATCCTGGAGCAGTCGTACTCCCTCACGTCCACATACTTTGCGTCTGCGTCTGAGGTGTAGAAGGTGTAAGGTCTCTTTGCCCTGCCTTTCACGTACTCCTCAGTAATGGCGTCAGGCACGATGAGGCCGTTCTTTCCGCCTGCCTCAATCGCCATGTTGCACATGGTGAGCCTGCCGTACATGGGGAGGTTCCTGATCGCCTCTCCCTCAAACTCCATTGCCCTATAAAGAGCTCCGTCAACGCCGATGTCGCCGATGGTGTGGAGGATGAGGTCCTTACCGCTTACCCACTTGCTCAGCTTCCCGTTGTAGATGAACTTCATGGACTCGGGGACCTTGAACCAGCACTCGCCCGTTGCCATTGCGGCTGCAACGTCCGATGAGCCGACGCCTGTTGCGAAGGCGCCGAGGGCTCCGTAGGTGCAGGTGTGGCTGTCTGCGCCGATCACCAGGTCGCCGGGGCCGACGAGGCCCTGCTCAGGGAGGAGTGCGTGCTCAACACCCATCCTGCCCACCTCGAAGTAGAGGTCGAGGTGCTGCTCGTGGGAGAAGTCCCTCAGGAGCTTGCACTGCTCAGCGGCCTTTATGTCCTTCTGGGGTGCGAAGTGGTCGGGGACAAAGGCCACCCTCTCCTTGTCAAAGACCTCCTTTGCGCCGGTCTTCTTGAACTCCTGTATGGCAATGGGTGCGGTGATGTCATTGGCAAGCACCAGGTCCACCTTCGCGTTGATCAGCTCGCCTGCAGAGACCTCCTCCTTGCCCGCATGGGCCGCAAGGATCTTCTCGGTTATTGTCATGTATCCTCCATTTTGTTTCATTTTCTTTCGAGGTATTATTATATCTCTGCTCCTCCATGATTGACAAGGCCTTGTAAATCATGGGAAAAGACAGGAGAATGGCCCGGCGGAAGGGGTGATGAATTGTGGTAATATAACCATTATCCCTGAGAATGGAGGTTTTTTATGATAGATGACGCTATCCTGGCCGGGCTTCTGAAAAGGGTCCTTTTACGCGGCGGCGAGTATGCCGACATCTTTGTTGAGCACAGGGGCTCCACAGCCATACAGCTGGAGGATGACACCATAGAAAAGGTTCTCACAGGCATGAACGCCGGGGTTGGTGTACGGCTTATCTGTAACGGAAAGACCGCCTACGGCTTCACCAATGATTTCTCCCTTGCCAGTCTCCATGCGCTTGCAGACACGGTGAGCAAGGCCTTCACCGGCGGCACAGAATCAGGCAAAGAGCCTGTTTTCGATATGAAGAGGCTGAAGCCTCTGGTCACATTCCCCGTGAGAAGGGATCCATCGGGAATCCATGTCTCAGACAAGGTGGCCATAGTGAAGAAGGGCAATGAGGCGGCCAGGAAGTTCGACCCCAGAATCAGTCAGGTGGGCGTCATCTACCGGGACACCCTTCAGCGGGTGAAGATCTTTACCTCCGACGGGACTATTGCCGAAGAGGAGCGGTTCTACACCATGGGAATGGTCCAGGTGGTGGCCAGGGAGGGTGAGACGATCCAGACCGGGTATGAGCCTGTAGGCGGGCTCATCGGGTACGAGCTTTTTGACGAAAACCCCATGGAGGTTGTGGGTGCTAAGGCTGCCGAGAGGGCCATCCTCATGCTCAGGGCCGGGAGGGCTCCGGGAGGCAGAATGCCTGTGGTCATATCCTCAGAGGCAGGAGGGACCATGATCCACGAGGCAATCGGCCACGGCCTTGAGGCGGACCTGGCGCAGCAGGGGCTCTCTGTCTACTCGGGAAAGAAGGGGCAGCAGGTGGCCTCTTCGGTGATCACTGTTCTCGATGACGCAACCATTCCCTACAAAAGGGGCTCCTTCTCCTTTGACGACGAAGGCAGTCCTTCTCAGAGGAATGTCCTGGTGAAGGACGGCATCCTGGTGAACTATATGTATGACAGGCTCACCGCCATGAAGGACGGCGTCTCTTCCACAGGCAACGGAAGAAGGGAGTCCTATGATTCAAAGCCGATTCCCCGGATGACCAACACCTTCATAGCACCGGGGACGGTGGACCCCGCTGAGGTGGTGAGGTCCGTGGACAAGGGCCTCTTGGTGAGGAAGATGGGAGGCGGGCAGGTGAACACAGTCACAGGCGATTTTGTCTTTGAGGTCCAGGAGGGATACCTTATTGAGAACGGTGAGGTCGGTGAGCCTGTGCGGGGAGCCACCCTCATCGGCAGCGGCCCCGAGGTTCTGAATTCCATTGATATGGTGGGCACTGATCTGGGATTTTCCATAGGCACCTGCGGCAAGGACTCCCAGGGGGTGCCTGTTTCGGACGCCATGCCGACCCTGAGGATACCCGAGATCGTCGTGGGCGGAGAGGTCCGGTGAGGCAGTGTTGAATATGAAACCATAGCGCAATTATTCAACACCCCTGTAGCTCGTAGGTCATTGAATTTTCAGGAATGAGATTCAGGCATGTTTGTTGCAGTAAGATTAAACCTATGAGACTACAGAGAACTATAAAAAAAGAAATCTCCTTCCAGGGGATAGGCCTTCATACAGGAAAGCACGCTCAGGTCAGGCTCAGGCCTGCCGCCAGGGATACGGGTATCCTCTTTTACCGTATGGACAAAGGCGTTGCCATCAGGGCTGACGTGACCTCTGTCATTGACACCGCCTTTGCCACCACCATCGGTTCTGAGTCTGCAAAGATCAGGACTGTGGAGCACCTCATGGCGGCAGCCGCAGGGCTCGGCGTAGACAACCTCATTGTTGAGGTCGAGGGTCCCGAGATGCCCATCCTCGACGGAAGCGCCACAGGGCTTGTAGGCATTCTCCTCGATGCGGGCATTGCAAAGCAGGGAAAGAAGAAGCCTTTCCTGAGGATTATTCACCCTGTCGCCTATGAGGACGCGCACTCCAGGGTTGTGGCCTTCCCCCATGAGGGCCGCAGGATTTCCTACTCCATCAGCCACGGACACAGCGTCATAGGACA
>JBAZFD010000049.1:0-4791 GCA_041653575.1 Thermodesulfovibrionales bacterium | reverse complement strand
GAGCTGACTGTGGATATCTCCGAGGAGACCTTCATCAGGGATATTGCGCCTGCAAGGACTTTCGGATTCCTCAGGGATATTGAGAAGATGCGGGCGAACGGTCTTGCCAAGGGAGGTTCCCTTGAGAATGCCATTGTCATCGGTGATGAAGGCGTGCTGAATGATTCAGGCCTCAGGTTCAGTGATGAGTTTGTGCGTCACAAGATCCTTGATGCTGTGGGGGATTTCGCCCTCCTCGGGCTTCCGATTCTCGGTCATATCTTCTGTGAGAAGGCAGGGCATACAGCGAATTCCAACTTCCTGAAGAAGCTCCTCTCCTCTCCTGACTGCTATGAGGTGGTCACTGATGTGGAGAACGAACTGCCTGTAGCGGTAAACTTCAGCTGAAAAAATAGGGAATACCCAACCCCTGTTCTTTGTCTCTCTCTTTCTCTGCTCCTTTGGGTATTCCCTTTCCTTGTATCAGACGGGGAAACTACTTCTTCGTGCTCTTCTTGGCCGGGGACTTGGAGGGTGCCGTCTTCTTCGCAGGCGCCTTCTTTGTTGCAGCCATTCCTATCACCTCCTTTCCGTTCAGGCCTATCTCATTAAAATATAGGGGAAAATTCCTTTACTGTCAATGACAAATTACGCGGCCATTGCATCCCGGAAGCCGGAAGAGCAGGCGTGAGCGATTTTGCTCCCTTTTCGTTGCCGGAGTCTGCGGAATGAAGCATCCACAGCCGCAACTGTTTGAACCCGCAGGGTGAGTTTTGCGGCTGTAGCGCAATGAGCCTACTCCGGCAGAAAAGAGAGCTCTTGAGCGAATGCCTGCCCTTCCGGCTTCCGAACGCAGGATGTCAGGCAAACACCGGTGTTGTTCATTGACTTCAGGGGCCGGTTAGTGGTACATTTTTCCTTATGCCGACAGACTACAAAGATACACTCAATCTCCCCAAGACAGACTTCCCCATGAAGGCGAATCTCAGCCAGAGAGAGCCTGAGGTCCTGAAGACCTGGGAGGAAAAGTCCATCTACCGGAAGATCCAGGAGAGAAACCGGGAGGGGCGGAGCTACATCCTCCATGACGGTCCCCCCTATGCCAACGGGAACATCCATATAGGCCACGCACTGAACAAGATCCTCAAGGATATTATTGTGAAGTACTGGTCCATGCAGGGCTTCTACTCGCCCTATATCCCCGGATGGGACTGCCACGGCCTTCCTATAGAGCTCCAGGTGGACAAAAACCTGGGGGAGAAGAAGGACCAGGTGGCTGCCATTGAAAAGAGGCAGCTCTGTCGGGAGTATGCAGCGAAGTTTGTGGATATCCAGCGGGAAGAGTTCCGGAGGCTGGGAGTCTTCGGTGACTGGGAGAACCCCTACCTCACCATGGCCTATGGTTACGAAGCCTCCATTGTGCGGGAGTTTTTCAGGTTCGTAAAGAACGGCTCTGTGTACAAAGGGAAGAAGCCGGTCCACTGGTGTCCCTCCTGCGTCACTGCCCTGGCAGAGGCTGAGGTTGAGTACGCTGAGAAGGAGTCACCCTCTGTCTTTGTGAGATTTGAGGTTGTAAAAGAGGATATAGAGAAGCATCTTCCCCAGCTTGCTGGGAAGAAGACATACATTGTCATCTGGACAACGACCCCCTGGACCCTCCCGGCAAACCTCGCCCTGGCGGTTCATCCTGACCTCACCTATGCGGCTGTTGAGGACGGAGAAACGGTCCACATCGTTGCTGAGAAGAATCTCGACTCCCTGAAGGAGAAGGAGATTATAAGCGGGAGCATCGTGCTCAAGACCAGCGGCGCGAGCCTTGAGGGAATCAGGGCGCTTCATCCCTTCATCGAAAGGGAATCCCAGGTGATACTGGGAGATTTTGTCACCGTAGGCGAGGGTAGCGGCATTGTTCATATAGCGCCCGGACACGGTGAGGATGACTACGAAGTTGGCCTGAAATATGGCCTCGATATATATGCTCCTGTTGACGACAGGGGAAAGTTTACCAGGGCTGTCCCCCAGTTCGAAGGACAGTTTGTGTTCAAGGCAAATGAGCAGATCATCGAGACCCTGAAGGAAAAGGGCGCATTCCTGGGCGGTGAGAAGGTCAGACACTCCTATCCCCATTGCTGGAGATGCAAGAAGCCTGTCATCTTCAGAGCCACTGCCCAGTGGTTCATATCCATGGACAAGGGGCATCTGAGACAGAAGGCCCTCAAGGAGATCGAGCGGGTTGAATGGGTCCCCACATGGGGAAGGGAGAGGATCTCGGGCATGGTCACAAACAGGCCTGACTGGTGTATCTCGCGCCAGAGGACCTGGGGCGTTCCCATTACCCTCGTCACCTGCGATGACTGCGGCGCTTTTGTGAATGATGAAAAGCTTTTCGATAAAGTCGTTCAGATGGTTGAGGAAAAGGGCGCTGATGCCTGGTTCTCCACAGAGCTGAAGGAACTCCTCCCTGAAGGACACAAATGCCCCTCCTGCGGCGGGAAGGCGTTCAGGAAGGAGATGGACATCCTTGATGTCTGGTTCGACTCAGGCGTGAGCCACGCAGCTGTGGTTGAGCGGGACGAAAGGCTTTCATGGCCTGCTGAGATATACCTTGAAGGAAGCGACCAGCACAGGGGATGGTTCCAGAGCTCACTCCTTGCCTCTGTGGGCACAAGGGGAAGGGCTCCCTACAACACTGTCATCACCCACGGATTCACTGTCGACGGCCAGGGAAAGAAGATGTCCAAGTCCCAGGGGAATGTGATAGCGCCCCAGGAGATCATAAAGACAGGCGGCGCAGAGATCCTGAGGCTCTGGGTCTCTGCCGAGGACTACAAGGACGATGTGAGGCTCTCAAAGGAGATCATCACCAGGCTCACCGAGGCCTACAGGAAGATCAGGAACACCGAGAGGTTCCTCCTTGGCAATATCCATGACTTCGACGGCGGGGATTACAGCGCCGACCTCATGGAGATAGACCGGTGGGCCATGTCCAGGCTCCAGGGGCTGATCCGGAGGGTCTCGGAGGCCTATGAGCGGTTCGACTTCCACGAGGTCTTCCACAATATCTATAACTTCTGCATAGTTGATATGAGCTCCTTCTATCTCGATATCCTGAAGGACAGGCTCTACACCGCAAAGACAGATTCGGCCCAGAGGAGGGCAGCCCAGTGGGTCCTTTCCCGGATCCTGACGGAGATGACCAGGCTCATGGCCCCTGTCCTCTCTTTTACCGCAGAGGAGGTCTGGAGCTACATCCCCGGCAAGACCGAGGAGAGCGTTTTCCTCTCCCCCTTCCCCCAGGTGAGGGAGGAGTTCCTTGATGAGGAGCTGGAGGAGCGGTGGCAGAGGCTTATTGCAATCAGGAATGAGGCGAACAAGGCCCTTGAGATCAAGAGGCAGGAGAAGTTCATCGGGAACTCCCTTGAGGCCCGGCTGGTATTTCATCTCTCCGGAGAGCTCAAGCTCCTGCTGAAGGCCTACGAGGATTTTCTCCCTGCGCTTTTCATTGTCTCAGGGGTGGAGCTCCGCGATGCGGTGCAGGATATCCCTGACGCCCACAGGAGCGCGGAACTGGAAGGTCTTGCCGTCACGGTTGAGAAGGCCGGAGGGCAGAAATGCGAGAGGTGCTGGAACTGGAGCGATAAGGTGGGGAGCTTTGCCGACCATCCCCAGATCTGCGAGAGGTGCCATTCGGCCCTGGCATGAAGAGAGCCCATCTTTTTATCATTGCCCTTGCGGTCTTCCTCCTGGACCAGGGGACAAAATACTTTATTGAGAGCTCCCTCACGAGCCAGGATGTTATAGAAATCCTGCCGTTCTTCAATATCGTCTCAGTGCAGAACACAGGCTCTGCCTTCGGGATGTTCAAGGCCCTGGGGAACGTCTTTTTCGTCTCCGTGGCAGCCATTGCCATGGTGGCTGTCTCTTTTATTATCGCCAGGGAAAAGGAGGATGGTCTCGGCTTTGCCCTTATCCTCGGCGGCGCTGCCGGCAACATGCTCGACAGGATCGTCCACGGCTATGTCATAGACTTCCTCGATGTCCACATCGGCGCAGCCCACTGGCCCGCCTTCAACGTGGCTGATTCAGCCCTCTGCGTCGGCGCTGTCCTCCTCCTCATCCAGAACCTCTTCCCTAAAAAAGCCCAATAGCCGTTTTCAGGTTTATCCCTTCGCAAGACTGTCATTCCCGCTTGCCGGGAATCTCTCCCAAGGCAAACGCATTATTAGGGATTCAAAGAAAAGTTGAGCCTTCAACAACTTCATTCTCTGTCCCCCAGCCTCCGAACTCCAAGGAAGAGGTAAATTCCCCCTTAAAAAAGGGGGCCAGGGGGTTGTTTTCCTGCCTTTGAAAAAGATACAACCCCCTTCATCCCCCTTTTTTAAGGGGGAATGGAGAGAGTGAACATACTATGGGCTTCATGATCCCCATAGTGCCTTTGCCGTATAATCTTCCCAGCCTGCTTGCGCAGACAGCCAACCGGACAGGAGGGCCTGGCCTATTTCCTCACCCTGATCCTCGGATCTACAAGGGCGTAGGCTATGTCGGCCAGGAGATTGCCCAGGAGGGTCAGGATCGCGCCTATGACCAGTATCCCCATGATAGTGGGGTAGTCACGTGACATGGCTGAGGAGTAGAAAAGCTGCCCCATGCCGGGGATGGCGAAGATGGTCTCGAAGATCACGCTCCCGCCGATGAGGCCCGGCACAGCAAGGCCGAGTATGGTGACCACCGGCAGGAGGGCATTCCTCAGAGCATGGTGAATGATTACGTCGGACTCCCTGAGCCCCTTTGCCCGCGCAGTCCTGACGTAGT
>JBAZFD010000048.1:0-9780 GCA_041653575.1 Thermodesulfovibrionales bacterium | reverse complement strand
CTATATCTTCGGTATCCCCCTGGGGGCTTACCTCAGCGCCAAGGGACTCGGTGAGTTCAAGCTTCAGGCGCCGCCTGCGGCTGAGATCATGAGGGTCTTTTTCGGCGGTCTTGTGATGGGCTTTGGCGCAGCAACAGCAGGCGGCTGCACTATCGGCCACGCCCTCACCGGCGTTTCATCACTGGCCCTGTCCAGCATTGTTGCCACTATTTTTATCATCCTCGGCAACTGGACCATGGTCTATTTCATGTTCATCAAGCCCATGAGGGACTGATTCCCCGAAAGGGGAGAGAGATCCTGAAATTGGGAGAGCAAAGGCTGTTTTTCAGGGCTCCTTTCCTGTACAATAAGGGACGAGAGCTGATGGAATGAAATTTGATAGGCTCAAAGTAAAATAACAAGGAGGTGAAGAAAATGAAGAAGATTATGGTTCTGTTTGTGGCCCTTGTGTTTGCACTCGGCGTCGCAGGTCTCAGCTTCGCAGCTGATGTGAAGGGTACTGTCTCCAAGGTTGAGGGGACAAAGATCACCGTCAAGGACGCAGCCGGCAAGGAGAGCACCGTTGAGGTGAAGGACGCAGCTGGCGTGAAGGCAGGCGACAAGGTTGAGATCAAGGACGGTAAGGTCAAGAAGGAAGAGGCCAAGCCCGCCGCACCTGCAAAGAAAAAGAAGAAGATCGAAGGCTGCTAGTCTTTATTTTAAAAAAAGGGGTGGGAGTTCGCTCTCACCCCTTTCTATTTGACCCTTTAGTCCTGCACTATACCTTATGAAAAACTGGAAAGATAACCTCTCTTTTGTCCTTGTTGAGCCCCGCGAGCCGGGGAATATCGGGGCCTCAGCCCGCGCCATGAAGAACATGGGCTTCATGGATCTCTGCGTTGTAAACCCTCCCCCCTTTACCGATGAGGCGCGGTGGTTTGCCCGCAATGCCCACGATGTCCTCGAATCCGCCTCATCCTTTGCCACCCTTGGAGACGCCCTGAGGGGCAGATCCGTTGTTGTGGGAGCTACCCGCAGGAAGGGGAAGAACCGGGGGGCCTTCCTCTCCGTTGAGGAGGGAGCAAAGAGGATAGCAGCACTGGCAGAGTGCAATAAGGTCGCCATCCTCTTCGGCAGGGAGGACAAGGGGCTTTTAAATGAAGAGGTTGAAGAATGCAGCCTCCTTCTGACTATCCCCACCAGCGAGGAACAGCCTTCTTTGAACCTTGCTCAGGCGGTCCTCATCGTTGCCTATGAGCTTTCACGGGTTGAGTACAGGGGGAGTAATCCGGCAGGGGAGGTCAGGAGGCTGGTTGACCATGGGGACCTCGTCTCCCTCTACGCGCGGATATCCAGGGCTCTGGAGCTCCTTGGCTACATGCCGGCAGGCGACAGGGATCTTGGAAAGGCTATCATGCAGAACCTGAAACATTTCGTCAGCAGGGCGGGCATTACGGAATGGGAGATGCAGATGCTCCACGGGATATGCTCGCAGGTGGAAAAAGTGATACAAGGAGGAAAGGAATAATGGCTGAAGAGAAAAAGGAGCCATGGCTCAACTATCTTGCGCTTACAACGGTGGTCCTGGCGGTCTGCGCCACGCTCTCCACCTTCAAGGGAGGGGGGTATTCCAACCGTTCCGTTCTCTCACAGGCCCAGGCCTCAAACTACTGGGCTTATTTCCAGTCCAAGAGCATCAAGTCCTATCTCTATGAAATGCAGAAAGAGAAGCTCGAACTGGAACTCGCAGAGAAAAAACAGAAGCTTCCTCCTTCAGTTGTGGAGGAGTATGAAAAAAAGATAGAGACCTATTCTTCAAAGATCAAGAGATACGAGGGAGAGAAGGCGGGGATTGAAAAGGATGCGAAGCTCCAGGAGTCTCTGAGAGACAACGCCCAGAAACATGCCCAGATGTTCGGTATGGCGGTCATATTCCTTCAGATTGCAATACTCCTTTCATCCATAGCAGCCCTCCTGAAGAAAAAGCCCATCTGGATCTGCGGTCTTCTCCTGGGCATGGTCGGCCTCTTTTATTTTGCCGATGGATTCCTGCTCTTTTCCCTCTGAGGTATAGAAGACTGATACAATGGAGATGATGCTGTGCTCCAACTCAACCGGTGCTTCAGGAGATATCTCCGGTAATTGTCAGGTGATAATAGTTGTTGACTCTTCATCATTCAACGTGTTATTCTGTTTATGAAGTTTCGGAAGTTTTTGAACTGGTAACACCACAAAGACTTTGTGCTTTGTGGTGTTTTTTATTGCACATGACAGATTCTGAAACTTTAGTTTGCGAACAAGGAGGTAACGAAATGGCTAACGGAACAGTAAAGTGGTTCAACGAGTCTAAGGGCTTCGGTTTCATCACCAGCGAAGACGGCAGTGACGTCTTTGTACACTATTCTTCCATCCAGGGCAATGGATTTAAATCCCTTGCCGAGGGTGACTCAGTCAGCTTTGATACTGAGAAAGGCCCTAAAGGCCCCAAGGCAATCAACGTCGTAAAGATGTAATTGACAGGAAGCCCCCCCTGCTTCTGCAGGGGGGAGTTTTCTGAAAGGTGAAAATGGCGAGCAAGCACAATTACGCCTCAAGAATGGCCTTGAAAAGAGAAAACCAGCTGACTGCAGGTTTGATCTCAGACCGCTTCCCCGAAGTTTCAGGTATTACACTCCATATGACCTATTTGCAGAAGGGTGCAAACCCTGTCCTGATGGTGAGAACCGTTAATATCCTCCCCGCCTCGTATGCTTACCTGAAAATGGATTGCATGATCAAGGGCTGTGAAGGAGGAGGTTTTGACCTGACTTCCATCGTCTCCGAAATGGTTAAGGCGCGTAAAACAATGAAGAAGGGCGCTCTCTCCTGTTGCGGAAGAATCGATGCCCTTGATTCCGATCACGCCAGTGTCGAATATGAAATCGTTATAGAATACGGGGACCCGGGAAAAGGGGAGGCATAACCCCTCCGGGCATTCCGAAGACGACACCGGAGGCTTAATCCTGGACTGAGCCCTCCGCACGGACTCCACCAAGCTCCAGTATCCATACTCCTCTCCCCCTGATTTTTTCCCATGTTGTCTCAGGTACATGCAGTTGGTTCTCAGCGGATCTTCACATTCCTTACCCCTGAGGGTCTCCATGCCGGTGAAATGACCCGCTGGCCTTTTTCCTGCTCCAGGTAGGAGGCCCAGGTGATCTTGAAGTCGCCGAATCTGTCGTTGATCGCATCCACGGCTGAGAGGAGCGCTGTTTCTTTTTCACGCTCTCCGAAAAGCGGCATCTGGCTGTAGCCTGAGACGAGGTCCGAGAGGCAGACCCCTATAAGGCGCAGGCTTGCCTTCAGCTTTATGTCTGCCAGGATGGAGAGGGCGGTCCTGTATATCTCGTGGGTATGGTTCGTGTAGTCATGAAGTGTGGCCTGTTTTATGAAAGTCTCAAAGTCCGGATACCTGATGGTGAGAGAGACCTTCCTGCCGGCAAAGCCTCCCTTTCTTGCCCTTTTTCCCACCATCTCGCTGAGCTGGAGGAGCTGCCTTTCTATCTCTTCCTGTTCGCAGATGTTCCGGGGGAGGGTGATGCTGTGGCCTATGGATTTTGGATCCTCCTCTGCGGCAGCCACAGGTCTCTGGCAAAGGCCCATGCCCATGGCCTTGAGATGTTCGCCGATGATCCCGAACCTGCTCCTCAGAAGGCTCACCGGCGTCCTGCCCAGTTCCCCGCATGTTCTTATTCCCATGAGGGCAAGCTTGTCGGCGAGCTTTGAGCCGATGCCCCAGAGTTCCTGCACCGGGAGATCCTCCAGCACCGATGCCCTCTCCTCCGGCCTGATCCATTGCAGACCGTCAGGCTTTGCCAGGTCGCTGGCCAGCTTTGCCATGAGGATGTTGGGGGCAATGCCGATGGTGCAGCTGATCCCGAACCTTCCCGTTACCTCCTCCTTGATGGCCCTGCCTATTGCCTCAGGTCCTCCGAAGAGGTGGTGGGTGGTGGTGATATCAAGGAATGCCTCATCAATGGAATAGGTCTCCATGTCGGGGGTGAATCTCCTGTAAACCTTGGTCAGCTCCTGGCAGGTGTAGGTGTATTTTGTATTGTCTCCCACAACAAGAATGAGCTGGGGACAGAGCTTTTTTGCCTCGTAGATGTTCATCCCTGTCTTGACGCCATATCGCCTGGCCTCATAGGATCTGGTGGTGATGACGGTCCTTGCTCCTGATCCTATGACTGCTACGGGCTTCCCCCTGAGCCCCGGGTTTGCCTGCTGCTCCACAGAAGCGAAGTAGGCGTCCATGTCAACGCAGAGGATGATCATGACGCATCGAGGTTTTCAAGCCTCCAGAGGAGGGTGTCCGCATTAAAGCTGAGCTCATAGAGAGAATCACCGCTTGAGACGGAGAAGCGGTATATCTTCGCCTGTCCATCCCTGGTCTCCCAGGCATAGGTGATCTCCTTCACATCCATGAGCTGGCCGGACCATTTAAACCGAAGGGGCCTCAGCCTGTAGGGCTGGCCGAAGGAGGCTATGACGCTTATGGCCTCACCTATCCGCATCAGGGCCTCCTGAAGGGTTCTCTTTGTCTGCTGAACTTGTCATATACAAATGTATACTATATAGGGATGATTCTGTCAAGGCCGCGCCATCCGAGGCAATCAGGCAGGGAATCTTTTTTGCTCCTTTTTCGGTCCTGAGCCGGGCCGCTTTGGTGTGCTATAATCTCACGATGAAAGAGTATAAATGGTAGATCACGCTTGGCCTCTGTCTCATCTTCCTGTCTCTGGTCTCGTACCTGGGCCAGATTGCCATCTTTCACAGGACAGAGGAGACCTTTTTTTACATGATCCAGGACTTCGCCTTTGTCCCCATCCAGGTCCTGCTGGCAACGATGATCCTCAACAGCCTCCTGGCCAGGCGGGAGAAGGTCGCCATGATGAAGAAGGTAAACATGGTGGTAGGTGTTTTTTTCTCAGAGGCGGGGATGAGACTCCTCTCGCAGCTTGCGGCCTTTGACCAGGGGCGGGATGAGCTGGAGGGACATCTCCTTATCTCCCATAAATGGTCTGACAGGGATTTTGCATTCCTCAGGAGTTTCCTCCGGGGTTGCGATTACAAGGTGGATTCACGGCAGGGGAACCTGGAAGAACTGAAGATCTTTCTTGTCAGGGAGAGGCAGTTCATGCTCACCCTCATGGAGAATCCCAACCTCCTGGAACACCAGTCTTTTACAGACATGCTCCTGGCCGTTTTCCACCTGAGCGAGGAGCTTTCAGCCAGGGAAGACCTGGCCGGTCTCCCTGAAACAGATATTGACCATATCTCCGGCGATATAAAGAGGGCCTACATGCGCCTGCTCGGTGAGTGGGTGGGATACATGAAACACCTCAAGGAGGAGTATCCCTTCCTCTTCTCCTTCATGATAAGGACGAACCCCTTTGACCCCCAGGCTTCCGTGGCGATCACGGAGTAGGGGGAGATCAAGTTTTATAACAGGTCAACTGTCAACTGACATAATCCCGAGCCCTGTGGTATTCTTTCTCCCATGCATATTGTCGGACAATCAAGACAACTGATCCTTGCATCGGCCTCTCCCAGAAGGAGCGAACTGCTGGGAAGGACGGGCATTCCCTTTGTGGTGGACACCTCGGACTATCCCGAGGACGAGGTCCCGGGCCTTTCCCCGGCAGAGCTCGCAGTACGTCACGCCCTCGAAAAGGCTACAGACGTGGCCCGGCGATGGGAAGAGGGGTTGGTTATCGGGGCGGACACGATCGTTGTGCTCGACGACATCGTGTACGGCAAGCCGTCAACGCCTGAGGATGCACGTCGCATGCTTTGCAGTCTCAGCGGCAGACCGCATGAGGTCATCACCGGTCTCGCCGTCCTCGGTGTGCCGGAGGGGATAGTTGTCACGAAGGCGGTCACAACCAGGGTCATTTTCAGGGATCTTGCCGTGGAGGAGATCGAGTGGTACCTCAGCACGGGTGAACCCTTTGACAAATCCGGGGCTTATGGCATCCAGGGCTGCGGCGCGGTGCTCGTGGACCGCATCGAGGGGGACTTCTTCAATGTCGTCGGCCTTCCGCTCGCCCAGACGGTCATGATCCTGCGCGACTTCGGAGTCACCCTTCCCTGAGGAATGACGGACTATTTGAGCACAGCCTGCATCCTGAAGTCAGTGTCGGCGTAATCGTCCCTCTTTTTGATGAGGAGCCAGTCCTTGTCCCTGCCCTTCATCCGCATGAGGACAAAGGCCCCTCTCAGCTTCCCGCCCTTGAGGGTGAACTCAAGCCTCCCGGCTTCCATATTACCGCCGAGAAGGGTGAAGGTTCCCTTGTCCCAGATGATTACCGCTCCCGCGCCGTACTGACCCTCCGGAATAATCCCCTCAAAGGAGCCGTAGTCCAGGGGGTGGTCCTCAACGAGAACGGCGAGCCTCTTGTCAGCCGGGTTCAGCGACGGCCCCTTGGGCACGGCCCAGGACTTCAGCACTCCTTCCATCTCAAGGCGGAAGTCGAAGTGGAGGTGTCGCGCATGGTGCTCATGAACAACAAATTCTGCCATGAGATGAGGATACCCCATTAAGCGATGGAATTCAATCCTGTTGCTATCCTGATCTTGGAAAACACAAACAGGAGCACGATAAGCACATTTCACCTCCCTGATGCTGTGCTCCTGTGCCCCTTTATTGTGTGGTATCATTTGCAAGATCCCCGTCGTAACGCGCCCCCTGTTCCTGTGAGCCCTGTGACCTGAGATTCTGAGGCTGTCATTCCCACCCTGGAACTGCCGGGTGGCCGCCTCATCTGACCTGAAGGTTGACAAAGTTTCATATAATCGAATATAAATATGTTTATGCAAAAAACGACGGAGATATTCAAGATCCTTTCCGATGAGTCCAGGGTGAGGATACTCATGCTCCTCCAGGAAAGGGAGCTCTGTGTCTGCCAGATCGTGGCAGTCCTGAACCTCTCACAGCCCCTCATATCCAGGAACCTCTCCCTTCTGTCAAAGGCAGGCCTCCTCGATGCCCGGCGGGAGGGCAAGCTCATGTTCTACAAAAAGAAAAAGGCGCTCTCCAAAAAGAATGCCCTCATCCTCTCCTCCCTCAAAGAGCTCTTTGAAGGCGACAAGACCCTCGCAAAGGACATCAGCTCCCTCAGGGAATGCGAAGAGTACCAGAAGATGATAGGGAAGTGCGATATGGAGACATTGAAGGAATTCATGGAATACAAAAGAAACAGAGGAGGAAAGGCATGATTAAAAAGTCTGTTGCAGGGGCCGCTTTATTCTGTATCCTGGCCCTTTCCCTCTCCCCGGCGGAAGGCCGTGCAGAGGAGAGGAAAATATCCCTTACCGAGGCAATAACAACCGCCTTGGGTGAGAACCACGAGATCAGGGCCTTCGGCCATGCCCTTTCAGCCCAGCGCGAGGAGGTCGGCATCAGCCGGAGCCTCCTCCTGCCGCGGATCAGCTTTGAAGAGAGATTCATGAGGACGAACAACCCTGTCTATGCCTTCATGGGAAAACTGAACCAGGAGCGGTTCCAGGCATCAGACTTCGCCCTCAGCTCCCTGAATGACCCGAAGGCCATTACCGACTTCCAGACCAGCCTCTCCTTTGAGCAGCCCCTTTACGAGAGAAAGGCATACATCGGCCTGGAGATCTCGAAAAAAGAGCTCAAGGCAAAAGAGGAGGAGTTCAGCAGGAAGAAAGAGGAGATCTCCTTCAGGGTGATCAGGACCTGGCTCATGGTTCATACGGCCAAAGAGTATGTGAATGCCGCTGAGAAAGGGCTGGAGGACGCTAAGGAACACCTCAGGATCGCGGAGCTGCGGGCAGACTCAGGGCTGGGGCTCTACTCCGACACCCTCAGGGCGTCAACAGCCCTCACCGGGGCGGAACAGAGGCTGGTGAGCAGCCGGAAGGAGCTGGATGTATCCCAAAGGGCCCTCGGTCTTCTCCTGGGAATGGAAAGCTCCGTCGACATCACAGGAGACCTCCCCGATCTTCCCCTCAGAGATATGGAAGCCTACACCACCGAATCGGTCTCCAGGGCAGATCTGAAGGCAGGCGAGATCAGGAGCAGGAACGCAAAAAACTCGGTAAAAATGGCTGAGGCAGGCTACTTCCCCAGCCTGGGCATCGGCGGCTCTTACCAGCTCAATGACAACAGCACCCCCTTTGGTTCGGAAGGAACGAGCTGGCAGGTGACAGCCTTTCTCAGGTGGAACCTCTTTGACGGGACCAGGAGGGAGCATGAGAGATCAAAGGCGAAGTTCCAGGTGGCAGAGGCAGAGGCAGAGCTCTCAGGCATGAAAAACTCCGTCTCCTTCAGGGTCTACGAGGCCTACCAGAGGGTTCAGGAGGCAAAGAAGAACGCAGAGCTGGCCCGGAAGAGCCTGCAAACCTCTGAGGAAGGGCAGCGGCTGGTGAGGGTGAGATACGAAAACGCCCTCTCCCCTATCGTAGACCTCCTCGATGCCCAGCTGACCCTGGACAGCTCCAGGGCCGGACTGGTGGCGCGGGAGAACGATTACCGCCTTTCAGTGGTAAACCTGGAATATGAAAGCGGCAGCCTGCTCAGGAATATGGGGACAGAGAATAAATGAGAAAAGGATCGGGAGGAGAAATCATGCCACAGACAACCACAGGGATCAGGAGCCGTTTTTCAGTTGCAGGGATAACAGCCCTCACCATAGCCGCCCTCTTCACCGCAGGATGCGGGGAAAAGGTGAAACCCGGAACAGCGGAGGTGCAGAGGCAGGTGGTCCAAGGGGTCACCCTCCTGGAGCTGAAGCCCTCTCAGGTGGATGAATACTACGAGACCTCGGGCACGGTCAAGGCGAAGCAGACCGGCATCCTCTCCAGCAGGGTAATGGGCACTGTCACAGCCCTGCATGTGAAGGAAGGCGACAGGGTCAGCGCAGGCCAGGTCCTCATGGCCATTGATGACCGCGACGCGGCTGCCAGGGTGGAAGCGGCTGATGCTGGACAAAGCGAGGCGCAGAAGGCCCTTGAGGCAGCCGGACAGAGCAGGTCCCTCGTTGATCTGACCTACGGCAGGTACAAGAAGCTCCATGACGGGAAGGCGATCTCCCGGCAGGAGATGGATGAAATAGAGACCAGGAAGAAGGTCTCGGAGATTGAATACCAGAGGGCAGAGGAAGCGGTAAAGAGGGCAAAGGCAGGACTCCGGGAGGCCCAGGTAAACAGGGGGTTCAGCAGGATCAGAGCGCCCTTCCCCGGTGTTGTAACAGCAAAGACCATTGATACCGGCAGCATGGCTGTCCCCGGATCTCCCCTCATCACCGTGGAGGACACCTCCCTATTCAGGATTGAGGTGAATGCAGACGAGAGACTCAGCGGGAAGGTCTCTCCGGGCATGGCAGTGGATGTTGTCATTGAGTCCACAGGCATGGCCATGCAGGGCAAGGTCTCGGAGGTCGTCCCTGCCGTAGACCCCATGACCAGGACATTCCTCATCAAGATAGACCTGCGGGGAGCGGGGCTCAGGTCAGGGCTCTTCGGCAGGGTCTCCATCCCTGAAGGGAAGAAAGAGGCGATACTTGTCCCGCAGAAGGCAATTGTCCGGAAGGGAGAGCTCACCGGTGTCTATCTGGCCGATGACAAGGGGATCATCACCTACAGGCTCATCAGGGCAGGCAAGGAGCGCAACGGGATGGTTGAGGTCCTGTCGGGAACCCATGCCGGTGAGAAGGCGGTTGTAGACGGTGTGGAAAAGGCAGTTGACGGCGGTGTCCTGCAGGCGGCAGGCAAGTGACGGGGGGCAAATGGAAAAAT
>JBAZFD010000047.1:3787-9993 GCA_041653575.1 Thermodesulfovibrionales bacterium | reverse complement strand
ACAATATTTCCGCTCATCTTTGAACTGCCGCCGTTTCTCTCATAGAAAATGATGGGGACCTCCGTTATCTTCAGCCCCCTTTTATTGGCCCTGTATACCATCTCTATCTGGAAAGAATATCCGTTGGACCTGATCCCCTCCAGCCCTATGGCCTCAAGGGCCTCCTTTGTGTAGCATCTGAAGCCGCTGGTGAGGTCTGTGAAATCCCTCAACCTGAGAAGAACGGAGGCATAACAATTGCCAAACTTGGAAAGGAGGAGCCTCTTGAAATCCCATCCCACGACACTGATGGTATTGTGGAGATAACGGGAACCTACCACCATGTCCTGCCCCTCACGCACCTTCTCCAGGAATGAGGGGATTGAACAGGGATCATGGGACATATCGGCATCCATCTCAAAGAAAAGGTCATAACCCCTTTGAATCCCCCAACGGAAGCCGTCTGTGTAAGCCGTTCCCAGCCCCATCTTCCCCGGCCTCTCAAGCATGAAGACCCTTTCTGTCCCAGAGTAGGAGTTCACAAAATCCTTCGTGCCGTCTGTGGAGTTGTCATCCACCACGAGGATATCTCCGGGAGCAACAGAAAGGGTCTTTTCTATGATCCCCCTGATGGTTTTCCCTTCATTATATGTCGGGATGACGATAAGGATTTTCAAACTATACCTCTTGCCCTGAAATAGGCATCAAAACTCTTTCGTGTCTTCTCCCATGAAAACCCCTCAGCCCAGAGAATGGCCTTCCTGCACATCTCTTTGTAGCAGTCCTCATTCCGCCAGAGCTCAACAATTTCTGAAGCCATCTCCTGATAATCCCTGACGAGTATCCCTGTCTCATTATTTTGTATACTGTCCCGCAGGCCATGGACATCATATCCTATGGCGGGAGTCCCCGCCGCGTTTGCCTGTATCACCACCTGGCCCCAACCCTCCCGTATGCTGGGGACCAGCAGGAAGTGTGACCTCATCAGGTATTCCGTTCTCTCGTCCTTGCTGAGATACCCCAGGAAATGTATATACTCTATGTTCCCATACTTATGCTTAAGGAGTTTATAAAGAGGCCCGTCACCGATTATCCAGATCCTGGCGTCCCCGACAATCTCCCTGACACGAAGAAAGGCCTTTATCGCATCCTCAGGGTTCTTCGTCTTTTTCAGCCTCCCCAGATAGGTCAGTGCCAGGCTCTTGTCTTTGTCCCTGGCATGAGCTGTCCGGGTGTCATCCTCAAGGCCGTTGAAAATAATTGTAGCATCTTTAAACCCCAGATCAATCAGGTCTTTCTGTGTGGAAGCTGAAACAGTCAGGGCAGGCCTCTTCCTGTAGAACCTGAGGAGCAGCCTCTCAAGGAACCTGAGGGGATAACCGATGACTCCTAACTCGGCTGTCCAGAACTCATCATAGAGTTGATGGATAAGGACAAAGGAGTTTTTCATAAAAAAGGTGAAGAAGCCCAGACCATTGAACTCGTCTATGATAATACTGTCTTTTTGTTTCAAGGCATAGAGGAATCCATAGAAATGGGTGGTCAGCTCATTACCTCTCCTGATGAATCTGACCCCCTCAATCACCTCTTCCCCGGCAAGGCCGGAAGGCCGGGATGAAAACCAGTCCACCTCCAGGCCGAGACCGATCAGCGCCTTTGCAAGCTCCATCGTATAGATCTCAGCCCCGCCTCGCTCGGGATGTTTCATGCATCGCCTGTTCAGGATCAGCGCCTTTTTCACAATCTTCCCCCTGCCAGAATCCACCATCAACTTTGCGCGGAGATGCATTTGAACGGTTTCAGCGGGCCGTCTTGCCTCACCGGAACGGTGAGGCGGCCCGGTGCCTCGGAGCGAAGCGAGAATGAGTGAGAATGCTTCCCTGCGCAAACACCAGATTTTTTTGATGGTGGATTTTGGCCTGTTTCGTTCCTTGTCATCATAAATGTCTATGCCAGATAGAGCCCCACTGCCCAGAGCACGAAGGCCGCTGAAAAGGCTGCGATAAAAACCTCGCGCCTTTTCAGAATCCAGAGGACAATAAAGCCTATATAAGCCCAGAAGGATGTCACCACAACCAGTGACCAGAAAACAGAGGGGGCGAAGTCCTTATTCATAATCCCCATCTGCTGCTCATATCCCTCTTTGAAGTCCTTCACCATCCCGTCTTTTACAAGGAGTGTGGCCTTTATAGACGCAATCCGCCTGTTCAGGACCCGGATCTCATCCATATCAGGGACCCAGAAATGCCTCGCCAGGTAACGTGATGTCCTCACTGTCTCATAACAGACAAGGGCAAGCTCCAGGTCCCCTCTGGACTCAAATCCTCCCCCCAGTTTCACAAGATGTCTCTTCGCCTTCTCCTCCAGAGGGCTGAAAGGTATATGGGCGTTAATGACCCTGTCGAAATGCATAATGGCAGCCTTGTAATCCCCGTGATTGAGGCCTTCCATCCCCCTGGAATAGCCCTGCCATTGATCAAGGGAAAGGCGGAGGAGGATGATGAGAAGCATCGCCGCGATGATAAGCGCTGTATTTTTGAGATATTTTTTCATCTCTGAGCCGTCCCCCATCCTGCGCTCTTAGCCCTCGCTACTTCCTCAGGTAAAGAATCTGCCACTTATTGTACTCCTGTATCTGAGTCGCCTCAATGAGATAAGGCTCATTTTTCCGGGTCACATTGATAGAATATAACAGCATATTTACATTCGTTGTCTCATCACTGCGTCTTATACTGGCTGTCCTCCCTGTTACGCCATACTCCGCACCTGAGAGGAACCGGGCAAGCTCTGTATAGTGGATAGTATAACGGGCACAGATTCTTCGGGTGAAAAGATCGTCTGTAAAGTGGGTCAGGCAGACATCGGGATTAACTATCTTCTCTGCCTGGATAAACTTCTCCCTCAGAAAAGCATCCATATCTTGCAAAGGGAAGTCATGGGGAAGATAAAGGTTAACCAGGGAATAAATCCTGCTGTCAAGGTATTTTTTATAAGGAGAATCATCCGGGATTGCATCTGTGGCAAAGAACCTTTTTTTGCTTATGAAGGGCTTCATCGCATCCATGCTTTTTGTATAAATGGAAGGAAAAATATCGCCGTAGATCTCCTTATTGCACGCCTCAAACCTCCAGCTGCTGTCCCGGTTTGCCGTAGAGGCCAACTGTCCCACGTCCTCCCGGTACCTTCCCACGAGCTTCATATACCACCCCTGATAGGTGGCATTATCACCAAAAGTGAGCAGGACACTGCCAACTGGGAGAATTGAATAGATCTCCTTTGTCGCCTGATAAGGGACATAGTTTGTCCTGTAATTGCTGTCAGTTGCCCTGGATATGATGAAGGTCAGAGGAATGAAGGCGACAGCTACCGGAATAACCCTGCCTGTTCTGCTGAGAGGGAACCTCCTGAACAAACTGAGACATTCATGAAAACCAAGACCTGTCAGCACGGCAAAAAGCGCAAAGGCAGGAAGAAAATACTGGTGAGCTACAACATAGTAATCCTTTTCAGAGATGGTGAGGCCGGACACAGTAAGCCTGGAGAGGAAGGGGCCGTAAAGGGCAAGAGAAACCAGAAAAAAGGTCAACAGCCGTATCCTCCTCCGGAAAAGGCGGTAACAGCCCCAGAAAAATAAAAAAACCGAGGGAATACCTACGTTCAGAGCCAGGACATAGCTGAAATTCTTCAGCCCGTACCAGTAGGGCATAAGGCCCTGAACAGACTGGACAGCCACGGAAATCGTTCCACTCTTATTGTATGCCTGTCTTGTAATAACCTCATAGAGCTCCGCCAATGTGTGTGTTCTGGAAGCGTTAAAGAAATCACCTGACCAGCCTCTGATAAAAATATATGAATTAAGCAGGAAACCAAGACAAAACAGAACCAGACCAACAGTCACAGCAAGAACAAGCGCCTTCATGGGCTTCCCTCTGAAGTCCCGTGCAGACAAGGCAAGCAAGGCGGGTATTGCAATGATGACGCCTGTATGATGGTTCGCCGCAGATAACCCTACGACAAAGGCAATAAAATAATAGGATCTTCTCCTATATGAAGAATATTCAGCAGCCTGATTTTCCATTACTGCGACAGCCATCGCAATAACAAGGAGGATGAGAAAAAGGTTAAGGGGGTAGAACTTCGTGACAACTGACTGGGCAAAGTATGAGTATGAAGTAAAGAGCAGGACTGCTGTAAAAATTCCTGATATGTAGCTCTTCGTGAGCTTGAATACAATCCAGCATACAAGGGAGAGGGAGAAGGAACTGAAGAAGGCAGAGACAAGGGCAGCCTTGAATGCTGCATTACCCAGAGGCAAAAAGGAAAAGGTTTTGACAATTAGAAGATAGAGCGGATAACCCGATGGATGGGCGGTCCCAAGGAAATGGGATGCCGTTATGAGATCTCCTGCGTCTCCTGTATTAATGTTCGGGGTGAGGAAAAAGGTATAAAGAGAAAAGGAGGCAAGGAAAAGGAGAAGAAAATTCTTCATCGGGCGCTCAGGCCAGGGCTGCGGGAAGCCCTGGCCTGATGTCAATATTAATAGTATTAATAGAACCCGTTTGCGCCGTTGCTGCTGAGGGAATAGTCATCAGACCCCGTACCGCCAGCTCCATTGGAAACAACAATGTTATACGCAGTTGAACTGGCTGTGCCGCTGGGAGTATTGCCGGGACTCATCTTGCCGGTCTGGCTCCCGATAGTGACTGTGGCACCAGCAGTGCCTGTTGGGACAACATAACTCTGGTTGTCTGCGAAATAAGCCTCCTCAAGCGTTGCAATGTTTCTTGCATCTGCCTGCATACTCGCCTCACCGCCCTCTGCCTGTACCCGGCAAACTGGGGGATGGCAATAACTGCCAGGATGGCAATGATGGCAATAACAATGAGCAGTTCGATGAGGGTGAAGCCCCTCTCATCCCTTTCCTTCAGATCCCGTATTACCTTGTACATGGTGGCCTCCTGCCGTTATATCTGCCCCGCCAAAGGCGGAGCCTGGCTGTCTCTCGTTATGTTTAAGAATATCACACTATCAATTAAAAAACATTGAGGGGCTCAGTACCAGCTGTAAATCCCTGAGTCGTCTACCTGGTAGTTTGTTGACCCGAAGCCTCCTTTTGCATTCTGGACTACAATCGTATATGTCACAGAATTCCCTGTGACAGTCAGGGCGTTCCCTGGGCTCATCTTACCCTGTTGAGCCCCCACGGAAAATGTATCGCCGGCAGCGGCGGAGACAGCGGGGTAGCTCTGATTATCAACATAATAGGAACTCAGCAGCTCAGAAACGGTCCTTCCGTCAGACTGCATGCCTGCCCGCACCGCCCTCTGACTGTACTCTGAAAACTGAGGGATGGCAATGACGGCCAGGATGGCGATAATAGCAATGACAATAAGGAGCTCAACGAGGGTAAAGCCCCTTTGAAAACCCTTGTATTTCCGGCAATCGTCCATATTCTATGAAAAATCATACCATGTTCTTCGTTAAAATCAAGAGAATTCTGAATGACCTCTGTCATACATAGTCCTATGTATTGAGTGGTACAATAATGAAAACTTTCTGAGGAGGCGTTTATGGAGATACTGGACCTGAAAAAGCTCATTACCTTTCATCCTGACAGGATATCCAGGGAAATGCTTTCCGACAAACCCGAGATGAGGGTGGCCCTCATGTGCCTGGAGAAAGGGCAGGAACTCACACCGCACAAGGCGCCCCTGAGGCTGATGATGTACTGCGTTGAGGGAAAAGGGACCTTCACGGTCGGGGATGAGGAGGTGGTGGCTGAGGAGAAGGCGGCCATTCTCTGTGACCCCATGGTGCCCCACGGATTCAGGGCAGACAAAGGGGAAAGGCTCGTGGTCATGGCTGTGGTGACCCCGGTGGAGACGGAATAGAGGCAACCTCCCCTGCCCCTCCTTGGTAAGGGGGGATGAAGAGGGGTTAGATCCTCCCCTTACCAAGGGGAGGTGCAGGAGGGGTCACGCCTCACGCCTTTAAGGTATAATTAGGGAAAACTTCTTACGCCATAACACGCACCATACGCAAGTGAGCAACCTCTACAACCTTTTAGAAAACCATGCTGGGCAAATCCTCCGACACTTGGAGGAGGGCGGGCTCAAACGTCTCTATAACGCCTCAGTCCCTCACCTGGCCATCCTTCTCTGTTTCTGTAAAAACCCCTTCCTCGTTGCAGAAGATTCAGACGTGACAGCAGCAGGGCTCTTTCGGGA
>JBAZFD010000047.1:0-3777 GCA_041653575.1 Thermodesulfovibrionales bacterium | reverse complement strand
CCCGGATCCTCGGCAGCCCTGAACCGGCACTGTTGCCTCCTGCCGAGAGCCCGGACCTCATGGGCCAGAGGGCTGAGGTGATGACAAGGATAACAGAGAATCCTGCCACCTCCATCATTACCTCCATGTCCGCACAAAGGACCGGCTTCAGCCTCACAGGCATGGACGCAATGCTCCTGACAAAGGGGCAGGAGACGGAAAGGTCAAGGCTGGACGACTGGCTCTCAGGCCATGGGTACAAGGGAGTAAGCGTGGTGATGGAGAGAGGGGAGTACAGCAACAGGGGATGGATATGCGATATCTTCCCTGTAACAGCCGCTGACCCTGTGAGAATCGAGTTTTTCGGTGACGAAATAGAGCTCATCAGGACCTTTGACATAGATACCCAGAGGTCCATCAGGGAGGTCCCCGAGCTGAGGCTTTTGCCTGCATCAGAGGGAGAGCCGGCAACGGAGCTCATGGCCGGGCTGAAGGACCACAGATTTTTTATCCACCAGGACGCGACTGAGGAGTCAGGGGAGGATCGGGATGTCATCACCTTCTCCCACCTACCCTTCATCAGTGAAGGGACAGACGCGGCTGAGCGGTCGCTGAAGGGATGGGGGCTCCTCCCTGAAGAAAGAAAAGGTATGGACGACCTCCCAATAGCCCTCTCCCGCTCAGGCCAAAAGGTCCTGGCAGTCATGTCCTCTGAGGCGCAGGCTGTGAGGCTGAAGGAAATCCTCTTCGACGGAGGGATCGTAGCCCCCCTGCTTACCGGGGATGAGGTATCCGGATATGACGGGAGGTTCTGCATCACCACGGGGACCCTCTCCTCCGGATTTTCCATCGAAGGACTCTTCATCCTCACAGACAGGGAGGTCTTCGGTGAAAGGCCCACCCACAGGCCCATGAAGAAATCCAGGGTCTCCCGCCTTCTTTTCAACACAGACGATCTGAAGCCCGGTGATTTTATTGTCCACAAAGACCACGGCATAGGCAGGTTTGTAGGTCTGAAGAGGCAGAAGACCGATGAGCATGAAGAGGACCTCATTACCCTTGAGTACAGCCAGGGTGACAGACTCTATATCCCCCTCCAGTCCGTGGACAGGCTTCAGAAGTACAGCGCTGCCGAAGGGCAGATCCCTGTCATGGACAGGCTCGGATCGAAAAGGTGGCAGCAGGCGAAGCAGCGGGCGAGAAAGGGGATCCAGGAGATGGCTGAGAAGCTCCTCAAGCTCTATGCCGAAAGAAAGGTGGCGCGGGGTTTTGTCTTCAGTGACGATACGCCCATGCACCATGAGTTTGACGATTTTTTCCCCTACGAAGAAACACCTGACCAGCTCAAGGCCTCAGAGGAGATAACAGGACACATGCGCTCAGAGACTCCCATGGACATGCTCCTCTGCGGCGATGTGGGCTACGGGAAAACTGAGGTTGCCATGAGGGCGACCTTCCGGGCTGTTTACGACGGCAAGCAGGTGGCTGTCCTTGTCCCCACCACCCTTCTCGCAGAACAGCATTACAGGACCTTCAGGACCCGTTTCTCCGGCTTTCCTGTCCGGATAGACCAGCTGAGCAGATTCAGGAACAGGGAAGAGATAAAGGAGGCTGTGAGGGCCGCAGCAAAGGGTGAAACCGATATCCTCATCGGGACCCATATGCTCCTGAACAAGGATTTGCAGTTCCATGACCTCGGGCTCCTTGTGATAGATGAGGAACACAAATTCGGCGTGACGCAGAAAGAGAGGCTCAAGGAGCTGAGAAAGGGGGTTGATGTCCTTACCCTCACCGCCACTCCCATACCCAGGACCCTCCAGATATCCCTCTCCGGCATCAGGGAAATGAGCACCATTGAGACCCCTCCTGAGGAAAGGCTGGCAGTGAGGAGCATCGTTGCACCCTTCAGCGAAAGCGTAATCAGGGAGGCGCTGGAGAGGGAGTTTGCCAGGGGAGGCCAGGCATACTTTGTCCACAACAGGATCAAAGATATCGACAAGATCACTGAGTTCATCCATAAGATCTTTCCTTCTGCGCGCCTCGCCGTAGCCCACGGTCAGATGGGGGAAAGAGAGCTGGAAAAGATCATGTTCCGGTTCCTGAACAGGGAGCTGGACCTCCTGATCAGCACCGCCATCATCAGCTCGGGCCTGGACATCACCACAGCCAACACCATCATCATAGACAGGGCCGACACCTTCGGCCTCGCCGACCTGTATCAACTGAGGGGAAGGGTCGGCAGGGGCAATCTCCAGGCCTATGCCTACTTCCTCATCCCCGGCGGGGAGATCCTTACAGACGACGCAAAGAAGAGACTCCTGGCGATACAGGAGATGAGCTATCTCGGGGCAGGCTTCAGGCTCGCCCTCAAGGACCTTGAGATCAGGGGGGCAGGCAACCTTCTGGGCGCTGAACAGTCCGGCCATATCCACAGGATCGGCTTTGACCTCTACATGGAGATGCTGGAAAGGGCGGTGGCTGAACTGAAGGGCGAGGAGATACAGGAAGAGCTGGAGCCCCAGATCAGGCTGAGGCTCTCTGCCTTCATTCCTGAGGAGTACATCCGGGATATCAGCCTGAGACTGAGCCTCTACAAGCGGCTCTCATCGGCAAGATCCCATGAGGCTCTCTCAGACCTCATGGAGGAAATGAAGGACAGGTTCGGCCCGCCTCCCCGTGAGGTGGAAAACCTCCTCCATGTTATAGGCCTCAAAATCATGGCCAGGTCCCTCTATATATCAAAGGTGGCAGATGAAGGGGGGAGATACAGGTTTTCCTTCATCACGGGAGGCGAAGGAGTCGCTGTTCCTGAAGAGTTCTTTGACAGGCTCCTGCAATTCCTCTTCACCATCCAGAAGGAGGAAAAGGGAATCAGGTTTCTGCCTGAGGGTTTTGAGATCGATGTAAGGGGCAACTCGACTGAGGAAAGAGCCAAAAAGGTGGAAGAGCTCCTCAGACGGATACAGCAAAGGCTCGCAACTCCCTGAACAGGAAATCCCATGCCCTTTTCCTTTTACCTGCCTCAGGTGGACAGTCATGGCGAAATCCATTAAACTGGAGGGTATGAAACCCCCTAAACTTTTGGTCCTGAGCCTTCTCTCCGCCGCCCTTCTTGCAACTGCCTGTGCTTCAACCTCCTCCCGGCAGGAAAAGCGGGAGTCTGAGTTCAACTACAAGATGGGGCTTGCCTACCTCAGCGAAGGAGACCGGCAGAAGGCCTTTGTCCATCTCCAGAAGGCATTACAGGAAGACCCTTCCAACAAGGATGTGATCAACAATCTCGGGCTCATCTACATCTCCCTTGATAATCTGGAGGAGGCAAAAGAGCTCTTTCAGAGGGCCGTATCCCTTGATCCAGCCTTTTCCGATGCCCACAACAACCTGGGAACAGTTTACATGAGGCTGGGAAAATGGCAGGAAGCCATAGGCTCCTTCAGGGAAGCCCTCGCCAATCCCCTCTACCAGGCACCGGAGAGGGCCTTTTATAATCTGGGAACAGCCTACTACAGGACAGGCCAGTTCCAGCCTGCCATAGACGCCTTCAAAGACGCCCTGCGCCGGGCACCCCTATTTCCTCTTCCCTATTATGGTCTCGCACTCGTTTACAACAAAACAGAAAGGTATGGAGATGCGGCATCGGTCATCGCAAAGGCCATAGAGCTGGACTCCAGCTACAGGGGTGACAGCCGCAAATTCGCAGAAGACCTGGGAGAGAGGCTAACCACTGCCAAGGGGATTGATGAAACAGACCTGAGGGATTACCTGGAGATATTGAGGTACTGAAAGTCAGGAGTCAGG
>JBAZFD010000046.1:0-10004 GCA_041653575.1 Thermodesulfovibrionales bacterium | reverse complement strand
TTCTACTCCCTCCAGGACACCCGGACGCCGGAGAAGGTAGCTGCTGTTGCCATGGTGACTAATATCGGGCTTAGTCTTCTGCTCATGAATATCCTGAAACACAACGGCCTTGCCCTGGCAAACGCCATGGCCTCGGCAGTCAATTTCCTCCTCCTTTTTTATCTCCTGAGGAAGAGGATGGGGGGGATCGGGACCGGGAGAATTGTGGTCTCCTTCGCCAGGATTTTTATTGCCTCAGCAGCAATGGGGACTGTCGGATGGTTCCTTGCCGGTTTCATGGAATGGCGGGAGGCGGGCAATGCTCTCCTGAAGGCCCTCTATCTGGGGGGGGTGATCGTCCTCTGCGGCGGAGTGTATATGCTTGTCTCATATCTCCTCAGGAGCGAGGAGATGGTTTATCTTGCCGATCGGATCAGGGAAAGAATGCAGAAGAGGAGGAACCGTGGAAATTAGAACATTGGCGGTGGGACCGCTTCAGGTCAACTGCTACATTATCTTTGATGATCTCTCGCGTGAGGCTGTTGTCATTGATCCGGGAGACGAGGCTGAGAGGATTATCGGATTGCTGAAGGATCTGGATCTGTCGGTCAGGCATATTGTCTGCACCCACGGCCATTTCGATCACGTGGGCGCTGTTGCTGAGCTGCGGGAGGCAACAGAAGCCGCTCTTGCAGTACACCGGGAAGAGGTTGCCACATTCTTTTCCTCTGCCGAGATGGCAGGGTTCTGGGGCTTTGAGATAGGCCCCCTCCCGGAGCCGGAGAGACTCCTCTCTGAGGGAGACACAATCCAGGCAGGGAATATCAGCCTCCAGGTGATCCACACGCCCGGCCACAGCCCTGGGGGGCTCTGTCTCCTCGGCGACGGAGTCCTGGTGTCGGGAGATACCCTCTTTGCCGGGTCTGTGGGAAGAACGGATTTTCCCGGAGGAGCCCAGGACCGGTTGATTGAGTCCTTCAGGAGACTGATGGCCTTTCCTGAAGAGACGCGGGTTTTGCCCGGCCATGGACCTGAGACAACTATCGGGCGGGAGAGGCGGGAGAACCTCTTTTCAGGGCTCCTGTAAGGACAGTCTTCGGAGCTGTGCTATAATTGTTTATTCAGCCTTTACGAGGGTAGATGTTGCCAGACCTTCCAGATTTTATTGAACAGATCAGGTGGCAGGACGCCGTTGATATCGTCCTTGTCTCCATCGTCATCTACAGGATACTCCTGATCCTTAAAGGGACAAAAGCAGCGAAGATGCTGGCCGGGATAGGGGTGCTTCTTATCGTGTCCCTTTTCTCCCGGTTTCTCCAGTTTTATACCATGGACTGGATCATCCAGAGCTTCTGGTCCCAGGTGGTGCTCGCCATGATCATCCTCTTTCAGCCGGAAATCAGGAGGACCCTTGCCCGCATGGGGGAGTCATCGCTCCTGCAGGGGTTCACCTCTGCAGAGGAGATCAGGTCCCTGGAGGAGATGGTGAGGGCAGCTGTGGCCCTGGCGAACAGGAGGATAGGGGGACTCATTGTGATAGAGCGGATGACCAGCCTCAAGGACTATGTGGAGATAGGCACACCCCTTGACGCAAAGGTGACCAAGGAGCTGCTTCTGAGCGTCTTTCATCCCACATCCCCCATTCATGACGGAGCCGTGGTCATCAGGGGCAACAGGATTATTGCAGCGGGCTGTTTCCTCCCTATCACCCTGGGAGCCGATCTGAGCAAGGCCTTCGGCACACGTCATCGGGCCGGGATCGGGATTACCGAGGATACCGATGCTGTTGCCATCATCGTCTCCGAGGAAACTGGGACCATATCCGTTGCGGTCCAGGGGAAGCTGGAGACCCAGGTGGATATGGGGAGGCTGAGGGATATTCTGACGAATCTCTTTGCAGAAACAATAAAGGAGCCTGGCCGGTAACATGAACATTGCAAAGGGACTCTTCGGCAATATGGGGCTCAAGCTCCTCGCTGTGGCGCTCTCCGTTTCCCTCTGGTTTTATGTCACCTACCGCGGCCTGTCGGAGATGATCATTGAAGTCCCCCTGGAGGTCAGGAGTGTGCCCAAGGGGCTGGAGCTGGTGAAGCAGAATGTGAAGAGGGTAAACATCCAGGTGAGCGGCAACGAGAGGTTCCTGAAGAATCTCAGGCCCCTGGATGCGAGAGTTGTTGTTGACCTGTCCCGCGCAAAGAAGGGAGAGGCCACCTTCTACCTGGAGAGGGATGATATCACGATCCCCGCGCCGGTTAAGGTCCTCAGGATTGATCCGGCTAATGTAAGACTGACCCTTGACGAAACCATTGCAAAGGCGGTTCCCGTTCGGGCCGTTGTGGTAGGAAGCCCCAGGAGAGGATATCTGGTGAGGTCGGTTCATGTGGCGCCGGAGGCTGTCCTGCTGGAGGGGGCGCGGACAGAGGTGGAGCGGATTTCCGTTATCACTACGGAGCCTGTGGATATATCAGGCCTTTCCTCTGAGATGAAGCAGACGGTGAAATTGAGCCTGCGCGAGAATATCAGGACAAAGGTATCAGAGGTTTCAGTAAAAATTGCTATCGGGAGGTACAGGTGAAGCTTTTCGGCACCGACGGAATCAGGGGGCAGGTGAACACAGGGGCTATGACCCCCGACAAGGTCCTGCGGGTCGGCATGGCCCTCGGGTCTGTGCTCAGTGACGACCACCGGAGGCGGATGGTCATTATAGGAAAGGACACGAGGCTCTCGGGTTATATGATAGAGAGCGCCCTCACCTCGGGCATCTGCTCCATGGGCATGAATGTAACCCTGGTGGGACCGCTTCCGACGCCCGGCGTTTCCTTTCTTACCAGGGCTTTGAGGCTTGATGCAGGGATCGTGATATCTGCATCCCATAACCCTTTCGAGGACAACGGGATAAAGATATTTTCCTCAACAGGCCACAAGCTCTCCGACGACCTGGAGAAGAGGATAGAAGAGCTGGTTGCGGACAGCTCATTCCCGGCGAAGAGACCTATGGGCGCACGGATAGGCAGGGCGTACCGCCTTGAGGATGCCACCGGCAGGTACATCGAGTACATCAAATCCACCATTCCCAGGGGAATGGATCTGGAGGGCCTCAAGGTTGTGGTGGATGCGGCAAACGGGGCCTCCTATAAGGTCACGCCGATACTCCTGAACGAACTGGGCGCTGAGGTTATCACCATAAACAACAAGCCCGACGGCAGGAATATCAACGACGGCTGCGGCTCCCTCCATCTTGAGGGACTTGTGAAGGCGGTGAAGGACAGCGGAGCCCATATCGGGATCGGGCATGACGGTGATGCCGACAGGACCCTGCTGGTGGATGAAAAGGGAAACATTGTTGACGGCGACCTGATCATGGGTATCGGGGCCCGGGAACTGAAGAAGCACGACAGGCTTAAAGGCAATGCTGTTGTTGCGACAGTCATGAGCAACCTCGGTCTTGAGAAGTACCTGGAAGGCCAGGGGATCGATCTCATCAGGACTCAGGTGGGAGACCGGTATGTGGTGGAAGAGATGAAGCGCGGCGGCTATAACCTTGGCGGTGAGCAGTCCGGCCACATCGTCTATTTTGACTACAACACCACCGGTGACGGGGCGATTACCGCGCTCCAGATCCTGGCCACCATGAGGAGAAAGAACAGGCTCCTCTCGGAGCTGACAAAGGGGATTGACCTCTACCCCCAGGTCCTGCTGAATGTGAAGATGGACAAGTCTGCCCCTGCCTCAAACGGAAAGGAGAAGGTCCTTGAAATCCCGGCCATCAAGTCCGCCATTGAGAAGGCCGAGGGCAAGCTGGGCGACAAGGGAAGGATGCTGGTAAGGCCCTCAGGCACAGAGCCGAAGATCAGGGTGATGGTTGAGGCAGACAGCGACGCCATGGCTCACGAGATGGCCCAGTACGTGGCGTCGGCAATACAGACCTCGGTGGGCGGGACTATAGCCGCATAAGAAAGAGTCTTATGGAGTCATTGTGATCTCAGGGGCGGCCTTCTGTGGCAGCCCCTGAGAATGCAGGGAAACCGGGATCCGGGCAACCAGCCCCTGCGGAGGCGGCGTTGGTATGGCTTGGTTTGCTTCCTTTTTCTATGGTGTCTCCGGTTTTTTTCTCCAGAGATACTATCCCCTCATCACCATAGTCCTTTCTCTCCTGCTCCTCTTTTTTCTGAGGAGGATGGGCTGGCGCAGCCTTGCCATTGTTCTTTTTATTGGCCTTTGCGGTTTCCTCTACGCAGGGCATTTCTACTCTCCCGCCTATGATCCATCCCTCCTGGCGGGCAAAAGCATGGAGATAGAGGCTGAGCCGGTCTCTCTCGCACGGAATCCTGAGGGAAAGGGATCTTTTTCTCAGGCTATCAGGGTCATTGCCCCGAGAGAAGGGCCTGGGGAGATGCGGCTCATAACGCCTTTCCCTCTCGTCCCAGGCAGGGTATACCGCCTGAGCATCGACCTGTCCAGGGATGCTGCGCTTTTAAACCCCGGCAGCTCGGGGGAGATCCCTGTTGCCTATCTCCGGGAGATGGGACGGTCAAAGGAAGGGTCATCTCCCTTCCCCTTCGGCTATCTCAAGAGACAGAGGACAGGGCTGAATGCCTTCATGAAAGACAACCTCTCCCCTGAATCCGCCCCCTTTATCATGTCCATTGTCACCGGGGAGAGGGGGCTCATCCCCAGGGAGATGAGGGATTCCTTCAGCAGCACCGGGCTTGCCCATATCCTGAGCATATCAGGGGCGCATTTCGGGCTTCTCCTCTTTGTTGTCTTCAGGTCCGCGAGGGCAATCATCAGGCGGCTTCCCTATGCAGTCCTGGTTCGGCTCACCACTTTTTTCAGCCCTGACCAGTGCGCGGCCATCATCACCATTCCTTTCATTGTCTCCTACCTGGGGATCTCATCCCTCAATGTCCCGGCCATCAGGGCCTTTATCATGGTGAGCCTCTTCCTCGCCGGGCTCCTGGTGCAGAGGCAGGGGTTCTGGCTTAATACCCTTTTCTTTGCCGCAGCGGTCATCCTTATCATAAGTCCTGAAGCGGTCCTTGATCTCTCCTTCCAGCTCTCCTTTGTGTCGGTTCTTGCCATCGGGCTTGCCTCGGAGAGATGGATCAGGAAAGAGCCTCCTTCCCCGGAGGAAGGGGCGGAACTGCCGCAGCATCCCAACCCGGTGATCTCCTATCTCAGTGCGTCGCTGATCATATCCCTTGCAGCAACCATCGCAACAGCCCCCCTTGTAGCCTGGCAGTTTCACTACCTTTCCCTTGTCTCTCCCCTTGCCAACCTGGTCTTCACGCCCCTTATCGGTTTCGTCATCCTTCCCCTGGCTCTTTTCGGTTCCTTCTGTTACCTCATCTTCGGGGCATTTCCCTTCCTGTCGTTGCTGGACAGTATCACCCTCTTTGTCCTTTCGGGCATAGACTGCCTCTCCAGGTGGGAATGGTCTGCCATGAAAATACCTGCCTATCCCCTGGGTATTGTCATGGCCTTTTATGCCGGGATGGGGCTCTACCTTCTCATGAACTACAGGGGAGAAGGAAAAGGCCGAAGGCTTCTTTCCTTCTCCATGCCTGTTTTCGTCTCGATTCTTCCCCTTCTTGTCTGTCTGTTTATCTCTCTTTTCCGGGAGAAGGGGCTTGAGGTTACGCACCTCGATGTGGGGCAGGGGGACGGTGCTGTGGTGGAGCTGCCTGACGGGAGGATCATCGTTGTGGATACAGGGAGGAAGGGGTTCCAGGTGGAGGCATTCCTGCGGTACAGGGGGATCACGGAGATAGCGGCCATCGCCCTTTCACACGCACAGTCTGACCATGCCGGAGGCGCCCTGCGGCTCATGCGGGAGTTCCGGATCCGTGAGGTCTGGGACAACGGAAGGCTCATCTATCCCGGCGGCCTCCCTGAGGGCATCAGGCACAGACCGCTTCAGCGGGGTGATACCATCCTGGGCAGGGGATACAGGATCACTGCTCTCCATCCCTATGTCGGTTTTTATACCAGCCGTTCCTCCGAGGATGAGGAGAACAATGACTCCCTGGTGCTGAAGATAGAGGGCAGGAAAAACTCCTTTCTCTTTGCCGGAGATATAGAGGAGGAGGCGGAGGAGAACATCTCATGCCTCGGGAAATATCTGGACAGTGATATCCTGAAAGTTCCTCACCACGGGAGCAGGAGCTCGGCCTCTGTTGAGTTCATCCATGCTGTCTCGCCCCGCCTGGCTGTTATCAGCGTGGGAAGGGAGAACCCCTATGGCCATCCCCATGAGGAGACCCTCAGGCTCCTCTCCTCAGCGGAGGTCCTGCGGACTGACAGGGGCGGTGCAGTCGGTATCAGGGAACTGGCCGACGGCAGGCTTGCAATACAAAGGTGGGAGGATTTCAGGCTTAAAGCGGCTGCCTCCCTCAGGGATGAATGGTTCAATATCAAAAAACTCTTTTTGGTGTGGTAGAATAGCTTTCAGTTATCAGCCGTCAGCTGATAGCACTCATACAAGGAGGAAAGTCCCCGGCTTTCGGCATTGAGCTTTGCCTGAAATCTGAGGGCTGAAAGTTAATATATGATCGCCATTGTTGATTACGGGATGGGGAACATCAGGAGTGTAGAGAAGGGGTTCCAGAAGGTGGGAGCCGATGTGAAGGTGACGGCCGATCCCGCTGTTATCGCCGATGCAAAGGGTGTTGTCCTGCCCGGCGTGGGCGCCTTCAGGGACTGCATGAAAAACCTCGACGACCTCCGCCTTCTTGAGACCATTGTAAAGGAGATCGGGAAGGGGAAGCCCTATCTGGGGATATGCCTCGGTTTGCAGATCCTCTTTTCCGAGTCAGAGGAGTTCGGCCTCTGCAAGGGGCTGGATCTGCTCAAGGGGAAGGTGGTGAAGTTTGATTTTGAGAAAACAGAAACCTCTGCCCTGAAGATTCCTCATATGGGCTGGAACACGGTCAATCTCCGCAGGGAGCCTCCCATCTTTGCGGGGATACCAGACAGATCCTATTTTTATTTTGTCCATTCCTTCTATGTGGTCCCCGAGGAGCAGGGCATTATTGCCGGGACAACAGACTACGGGACTGAGTTCACCTCCATGGTCTGGAAGGACAACATCTTTGCCACCCAGTTTCACCCTGAGAAGAGCCAGGACCTGGGCCTGAAGATCCTCAAGGGGTTCTCGGAGTTTGTCGCCAAGGGTGCCTGACGATACCCCCAGGAATGTCATCCTCGGCACCGCCGGTCACATTGACCACGGGAAGAGCTCTCTCGTCAAGGCCCTTACCGGCACTGACCCGGACAGGCTGAAGGAAGAGAAGGAGCGGGGCATCACCATTGACCTGGGTTTTGCCAGTCTCTCCTACCCCGAAGGCCTCACCGTGGGGATCGTCGATGTTCCGGGCCATGAGCGGCTCATCAGGAACATGCTGGCAGGCGCCGGCGGGATCGACATGCTCCTCATGGTTATCGCTGCCGACGAGGGCGTCATGCCCCAGACCAGGGAGCACCTCGCCATATGCCGCCTCCTCAGGATCAGGTCTGGGATCGTGGCCATTACAAAGGCGGATCTGGTGGATCCGGAATGGCTCCAGCTCGTCACTGAGGACGTGAAGGGTTTTCTGAAGGGCACCTTCCTGGAGGATGCAGAGATCATCCCGGTCTCATCAAAGACAGGCCTCAACACAGATCTCATGAAGGAGAGAATCAGGGAGCTGGCCCTCCGGGTTGAGCCCCGGCTGAAGAAGGGTATCTTCCGTATGCCTATCGACAGGGTCTTCACCCTCAAGGGCTTCGGCACTGTGGTTACCGGAACAGCAGTTTCAGGGACCATTGCCCTGGACAGCCCCATGGAGATCCTCCCCTCGGGACTGAAGACCAAAGTGAGAGGGCTCCAGTGCCACGGAAAGGCGGTAACCGGGGCTTTTGCAGGCCAGAGGATTGGTGTTAACCTCCAGGGTATTGACAAGGATCAGGTCCAGAGGGGCGATGTCCTTGTTCCTCCCGGCAGCATTGTCCCCACCCGCGTTGTAGAGGCTGTGCTTCAGCTCATGGATGACTCACCGCCGGTCAAAACCAGGGGAGTTATTCATTTCTATTCAGGCGCCGCGGAGACGCTGGCCAGGGTCATCCTCTACGACAGGGAACAGCTGGAGCCGGGTGAATCATCCCCCTGCCGGCTCAGGCTCCAGGATCCCGTGATCCTTCTCTCAGGAGACAGGTTTGTTGTGAGGAGGCTTTCCCCGCTCCAGACCATGGGAGGCGGTGAGGTGCTTGATCCCCATCCCGGACGGAGGCGGAGAAAGGACGGGATAGAGGATCTCAGGGCCTTTGAAAATGGAGGCCTGAAAGAGCGGATAGAGGCGAAGGCCAGGAGCTCTGCCCTCAGGGGTGTCTCCCTGCGGGATATTGAGGGATGGATTCAGGGGGAAATCCCCGACATCATCTCAGCCATTGAGGAACTCATAAAGGAGGGCCTTCTCATTCGGGCACAGTCCCCTGCCGGAGAGGTCTTTATACACAGGGAGGTCTTCACCTCCTTCCGGGATTCCCTTGCCGGTTTCCTTGCCCAGTACCACAAAGCCAACCCCCTGCGGCCCGGTATGCCCAAAGAGGAACTCAGACAGAGGATCAAAGGCGGAGAGTCCCTCTTCAACAGCCTCATCCCTTTGATCGGCGATCTGGTTGTTGAGAAGGATGTCGTCCGTCTCAGGGGCTTCAGCCCTGCGGCAGCCTCAGTGAGCGAGGAGCGGCGGGAGCTGATTATTGCAGCCATTGAGAGGAACGGGCTCCAGCCGCCTTTCAAAGAGGATCTCATTGCAGCGCTCTCCCTGAAGGAGCGGGAGCTGACCGACATCCTCCGTCTCCTTACCACTGAGGGGGCTCTGGTGAGGATCAACGATTCCCTTTTCATGTCGAAGGGGCAGAATGAGAAGCTGATCCTCCTGCTCAGGGATTTCTTCTCAAAAAAGAAGGAAATGACCGTTGCCGAGTTCAGGGATCTCCTGTCTACAACAAGGAAATATGCCCTTCCCCTCCTTGAGTATCTGGACTCCCACAGGATCACCATCCGTGTTGGGGATATCCGGAAGTTCATGCTAAAATAATCTATTATGAAAAAAAGATTCCTCTGGCTCCCCGCCATTCTTCTCATCGGCTTCCTCCTTGGCGGAATCACCTACTATTTCATTTCAAGGTCCTCCTCTCCCATTTACAGCTCTTTCAGTCCGAGGGTTCCCCGGCAGATAGAAGAGTCCTCCCGGGCCTTCTCTGAGATCGTGAAGTCCGTTTCCCCGGCAGTGGTGAACATATCGAGCACAAAGATGGTGAAGAGACAGCCGGGGCCCTTTGATGAGTTCTTCGATTTCCTCTACCCCTACCCTGATGAGAAGGCGCGGAAGTGGAAGGAGCAGAGCCTCGGCTCAGGGGTTATCGTCTCTGCTGACGGGTATATTGTTACCAATAACCATGTGGTGGAGCAGGCGGATGAGATCAAGGTGCTCCTCATGGACAAGCGGAGCTTGAGGGCGCGGGTCATCGGCGCAGACCCCAAGACGGACCTGGCCATCATCAAAATCAATGAGAAGGCCCTTCCCACTATTCCCTGGGGTGACTCAAAGAACCTCCAGGTCGGGGAGTTTGTCCTCGCCATCGGGAACCCCTTCGGCCTGAGCAACACCGTAACCATGGGTATCATCAGCGCGGTAGGAAGGGTGGATGTGGGGATAGCCGATTACGAGGACTTCATCCAGACCGATGCGGCCATCAATCCCGGCAACTCCGGGGGCCCTCTGGTGAACATCAGGGGCGAGCTCATCGGGATAAATACCGCCATATTCTCCAAGACAGGCGGGTATCAGGGGATCGGGTTCTCCGTACCGAGCAATATGGTCAGAACGGTTATGGACCAGCTGGTCAAGCAGGGAAAGGTGACCAGGGGATGGATAGGCGTGACGATCCAGGAGCTCACCCCTGAGCTGGCGAAGCAGTTCGGGCTCAAGGTCTCTGGGGGCGCGCTGGTGAGTGATCTGGCCCGTGGCGGTCCTGCCCAGAGG
>JBAZFD010000045.1:0-10082 GCA_041653575.1 Thermodesulfovibrionales bacterium | reverse complement strand
AGCCGCGCCCTCTTTCACCAGATCCACCGCTTTCCTGATGGAGGAATGTTTTTTCCTCCTCAGGGCGGTGGATGTGGCTTCATTCATCTGGACGACTTCCGGCGCATGATAAATGGAGATCCGGTCGGCAGGATACCGCTTTCCCTTCAGGGCTTCGCTCAGTACCGCCTTGTCTCCAACGAGAGTGACCTCCAGGTCGTACTCGTTGACCGCCTCCAGTGCTCCCGCGATGGTCACTTCGGGGGCAAAGTCTCCCCCCATGGCATCGAGGGCTACCTTCATGCCTCTTGTGTTGCTGTCTCCAGGATCTTCTTTCCGTTATAGGACCCGCAGTTGGTGCAGACCCTGTGGGGGACCTTAGGCTCCTTGCAGTCAGGGCACTCAACAATGGTGGGCAGCTGACCTTTCCAGTTTGCCCTTCTCTTATCTCTTCTGGACTTGGAATGACGATGCGTAGGGTTTGCCATATCTTTACTCCTTTTTCTTTAACAGTTGTTTTAATACCGCTAATCTCGGATCTATTTCTGATACTGAACAGTTGCACTGGCTCAGGTTCAGGTCTGTTCCGCACTGCGGGCAGATGCCTTTGCATTCCGCCGAGCAGAGAGGCTTCATGGGAATGTTCAGCAGGAGCTGCTCCCTGGCAACTTCATCAGTGTCCAGGGTGTCTTCCCGGTAAAAGCCGGTCTCAAGCTCATCGTCCCTGAGCTGATGGGCCTCTTCCTGGGCAATCTCTTCAGTGGGTCTGTAGACCACATCCACCGGAGACTCTATAGTCATGGTGAAGCCCTGGAGGCATCTGCTGCACTGCAGCCGGACATCGCCTCTGATGGAGCCGTGAAGAAAAACTTCCTTCTCCGCTTTCCTGACGCTGAGGGAGAGGGATATAGGGGAAACGAGATCGATGGCTTCGAAGCCGATCTCCTCCTGTTCCTCTATCTCAAGCCCTTCTTCAGGGATCTCTGATACTGTAATTTTCATATAATGAAAGGAAAATTCTCCAATTTAAGATGCTGAGTTAAATACTATAATTGCCGGGCTTCCTTTTTGTCAAGGAAGGGTTTTGGCGGTCCCGGTATAGTATTCCCTTATCTAATTATTAGTAATTACAATTACTAAGTCTCTTGACAAAGAGGACTGCAAACATTAAAATTCCAGTCAATTTTGACTTTGCTGGAGGAGTTCGTCAATGCGGAATAAGATCTCCCTGAGGATTGGTGCCCTCATCCTTATACTGATTGTACCGGTCCTCATTGTTACTGCTTTTTCCGGGAAGCAGGGTGGGGCGAGCGCTGCAGAGATTCAGGCCGCTGAGCCGGAGTCCTGCGTTACCACAAAGTGTCATGCCAATATGGGGAAAGATCAGTTTGTCCATGTCCCGGTTCAGGCAGCGATGTGCGAGGCCTGTCACAAGCCCACAGCCAAACATACCTTTGAACCGATAGCGGATGCCTCCTCTCTCTGTTATCAGTGTCACCCCCAGAAAAATACCATGAAGACCGTCCATATGCCTGTCCAGGCCGGCATGTGCACCGCATGTCACAGCCCGCATCAGTCACCCAATAAATTTCAGCTCCTCAATGAGCCGCCCAAGCTCTGCTTTGGCTGTCATGACGAAAAGACCTTCCAGGGCAATTTTGTCCACGGTCCTGTTGCGGTTGGCGGGTGTACTCTCTGCCATAACCCCCATGAGTCAGGCAACCCGAGGATGCTGAGCGCTGATATCAATGATCTCTGCACTACCTGTCATGCCGATAAAAAAGATTCCCTGGCGAAGAAGTTTGTCCATGTGCCTGTCCAGGCCGGCTGCATAAACTGCCATAACCCCCATGCGGCCAATTTCAGGTTCAACCTCGCCGCTGAGGGGACGAAGGATCTCTGCCTCGGCTGTCACGCTGACAAGAAGGACTGGCTTGACAGTGTCCAGGTGAAGCATGGAGGGGTGGAGACCGAGCGGGGCTGTCTTGCCTGTCATGACCCCCATGCCTCTGATTTTACAAGGCAGCTGCACAAACAGCCGGTGGATCTCTGTATTTCCTGTCATGACAAACCCCTTGACACACCGAACGGCAAGATCATGGACATGAAGACCTATCTGGCAGCAAACAATGATCATCATGGCCCTATCAGGCAGAATGACTGTTCAGCCTGCCACAATCCCCATGGATCGGATAGCTTCAGGATGCTGAGGAAAAACTTTCCCCCTGTCTTTTATGCGCCTTTTGATGAGAAAAACTACGAGCTCTGCTTTACCTGCCATGAGAAGACCCTGGTTCTTGATCCGACAACAAAGACCCTGACCGGTTTCAGGAACGGGGATATGAACCTCCACTACAGGCACGTGAACAAGGCCGACAAGGGCCGCACATGCAGGGCCTGTCACGATCCTCATGGCACAACGAATCCCAAGCATATACGGAATGCCGTCCCCTTCGGGGCCTGGCAGCTTCCTACAAACTTCAAAAAGACAGAAACGGGAGGACAGTGCTCTCCCGGTTGCCATCAGACATTCCGTTACGACAGGCTCACGCCTGTCAAAAACAGGTGAACTCCGCGTCTGTGAGCTGAGGGGTTTTCGCCTGAAGAGGGGTTATGAAGGGTGTTGTGTCTCTGTCCCTTTTTCTGGTTTTTCTCGTAACATCCCTCGCCAAGGCAGAGGGAGGCCGGGCCGACCTGCTTCTCAGGGATGCCCTTTCCTTTGCCGGGAAGGGTGATCTGGAGAGGGCTGAGGCAATGATCGCAGAGGCCCTCAGGGAAAAGCCGGACCATCCTCTCTGTCATGACCGCCTCGGCTACATCCTCCTCAGAAAGGGAGAGGCTGAAGCTGCCTTTGTCGAATTCACCAAGGCTCTTGCCGTAAACCCGAGACTCTCCTCCTCTATGACCGGCATCGGTTTTGTCCTCATCCTCAGGGGGGATCTGGATGCAGCAGAGAGGGTTCTGAAAGAGGCCCTCCGCCTCAATCCATCGCCGGAGCTCACCCTTTATGCCCTTGGCCTGGTCTATGAGAAGAAAGGGGATTGGCGAAGCGCCATCTCCCGGTACAGGGAAGGGCTCAGGAGGTTCAGGGACAGATGAGGAGGTTTCTGTTTTCCTGCGCATACCTTTTCCTGTCTGCGGCAATTGCCGCAGATGCCTTTGCCCTGCCTGCCATCGGCGCCGCGCCGCCGGCTCTTTCCCTGTCTGATATCCAGGGTAAGGAGGTCTCCCTTGCCCAGTTCACAGGCAAAAAGGCGGTCATTATCCTCTTCTGGGCTACCTGGAGCGACAACTCCCCGAAGGCTCTCAGTCGTTTTGAAGAGTTCTCCAGGAAATACGCCGACAGGGGTTTTCAGGTGATCGGCGTCAATGCCGACAGACAGGAGCTCTCTCCAGAGGACAAAGAGAATATCTCAAAGACCCTTCAGAAGCTGGGGATCACCTTTCCCATCCTTCTGGACAGGGGGCTCCAGGCATTCCACGATTATGGGGTCATCGCCCTCCCTTCCACTGTTGTCATTGCCGAGGGCAGGGTGGCCTATGAGCTCCCCGGATTTCCCCTGGTAGGCAGGGAAGAGATGTTCGATTACCTCCTTTCCCTTGCCGGGGAAGTTGTGAAAAAGGCAAGGAAAGAGGGGTATGCGCCCCGCTATGACGCTGTGGCAGACACGCACCTGGCCAGGCGTTTCACCGTGAAGGGGGCGCATGAAATGGCAAAATCCCTCCTGAAAAAGGCGATGGAAAAGGATCCCCTCTATGCCGAACCCTATCTTGAGCTGGCCCGGATTTCCGTGAAGGAGGGGAAGCAGCAGGAGGCTGAAGAAACACTCAGGAAGGGTCTCCTTGTGCAACCCGGAAGTCGTGCCCTGATGGCGGAGCTGGGTTATCTCCTCAGCCGCCGGGGAAAGGTGAAAGAGGCGAGGGAGATTCTCGGAAAGGCGGCTGAGGATGATTCCTATCCCCCGGCTCATTATTATTATGCCTATGCCCTTGCAAAGGATGGCGACAGGGAGGGCTCTGCCGCTCTTTTTCAGAAGGCCCTTTCCCTGAACCCCTATGATCCTTCGTTGCATATCCTCATGGCTGACCTCTCCGGGGAGACGGGATTGCTCAGGGATGCTGCATCGTTTTTCCGGAAGGCGCTGGAGCTCTTTCTCTCCCGCGAATTCCCCGGTATTCCCGCATCTGGGGGATTTCACCCATGAATGCGTGTTTTTCCTCAAAGACAGGGGCCTCGCGGAAGGGGTTCCCCTTAATTTCCTTTGTTTATCAGGAAAACTGCTATGGCATTTAACTTGCAAATACAAAGCTTAAGAGTGCCCGACGGGCATGAAATTCAGAAGGAGGATATCAGTATGAAGAAAGTATTACTTGCAGCAGTATCAACACTTCTCGTAGCAGGGATCGCCTATGGCGGAACCATCGTCGGCTCAAAGCATGA
This sequence comes from Thermodesulfovibrionales bacterium, assembly GCA_041653575.1. Lineage (GTDB taxonomy): Bacteria > Nitrospirota > Thermodesulfovibrionia > Thermodesulfovibrionales > Dissulfurispiraceae > JBAZFD01. The sequence goes on along the minus strand of JBAZFD010000045.1, from coordinate 5,662 downwards.
CTTTGCCGGAGGGCCCATGGCATCGACTTATAACACAAACGCCACCCCTACTAAGCAGGTCTGCGTCTTCTGTCATGTGCCGCATAACGGTGGAACCGCTGGGGCACCCCTCTGGAACCACACATCCAGCACAGCCACCTACACGCTCTATGACAACACCTACAGCGCCACGATTGATGGAACCGTAGCTGCTGGCGGCCCCGGAGCAGTATCCAAGGCCTGCCTGAGCTGCCATGACGGTTCAGTGGCAATTGCCTCTGTGGTGAACCAGCCGAGAGACGGCGGCATCAGCGGCACTGCGAAAATAAACGCCCAGTTCAACCTCGGCACAGACCTGCGTAATGACCATCCTGTCGGCATCACCTACGAGCCCGCAAAGGACGTTATGCTGAATGCAAACACCAACGCGACAGTCGTCGGTGCTGCTGCAACACTTCCCCTTTACGGAGGAACAGCCCCTTACACTGTTGAATGCGCCAGCTGCCACAACGTCCACGATCCCGTGAATGTCCCCTTCCTGAGGGCATCAAACGCAGCCAGTGCGCTTTGCGTTACCTGCCACATCAAGTAAAGCTCTTCTGTCCGTTGTATTGAAGAGGGAGGGGGGGATCCCCCCTCCCTCTTTCTGTTTAATAAGCTTTTCCCCTTCACGTTAACGCCCTTTTTATCCTTTCTGCATCGATTTCTCTTCCCCAACGACAGCAGCAAAAATACTTTTTTCTGCCGGGATGCCCGGAATACCCGCTTGTATGCTCCTTTGAGCAGGGTAAAGAAAACCCGTCAAGCTCCCGATAAGGTAGTAACGCATCATGATGTCCTGAGTCAGGGGTAATGCAGAATCGCTGGTACAAAAAGGAGGGCAATGATGAAAAGGATATCAGCTTTAGTTCTCTTTGTTCTGATAATGGAAGGAGCAGTTTATGCTTCGCCGGTGACGGGTTCCAGGCACGATATGAGCAGGTTTATTGCAAATGCGACCTCAACAACTGCCTGCGTTTACTGTCATTCCCCGCACAGCAATGACGCCGCAGCGCCTCTCTGGAATCACGCACTGTCAAGTGCAACTTATGCCATTTATCAGAGTCCTACCATCCAGGGGAAGACAGGCCAGCCCGGCGAACTCTCAAAGGCCTGCCTTAGTTGTCATGACGGAACAGTGGCGATAAACGCGGTTATGACCGCTCCGGCGGACGGATCATTGGGCGACGTTCCTGCGGCCGGAAGAGGCAGCCTTTTCATGAACGCTGCCGACGACAAGAACGCTTATATAGGAACCGATCTGAGCAACGACCACCCTGTCAGTATCAGCTACAGGCCCGATCTGGATAAATATCTGAGAAAAAATGCCGGCGCTGAAGTCTCGAACGGTTTTATTATCCTTCCTCTCTACGGGGCCTCTGCTCCCTATACCGTTGAATGCAGCAGCTGCCACAATGTCCATGACCCAGCGAATGCTCCCTTTCTGAGGGTAGCCAATACAAACAGTCAGCTTTGTCTCACATGTCACCTGAAGTAATGCATGGGAATCATAGCTCTTTTTCAGGAAGGTTGACTTTTCAAGGGTTTTGCCCTATATAAGAGGTAACCGGTCCGTTTTTCTCCGGCGGTCTTTGGCAGGTATGGGGCAGCAGTACAAACAGTTCGTTATGCAAAAGGAGGCGCATGATGAACATGGTGAAATCGAAGGTCATAATAATTATGGTGCTGTTTCTCGGTATAGGCGGCGTTGCCCATGGATTGACTGTTGTGGGATCAAAGCATGATATGACCAAATTTGTATCTGACGCAACCACAAGGCAGGTCTGTGTGTTCTGTCATACCCCACACGGAGGTTCCGCCGATGCCCCGCTCTGGAATCATACGCTGTCTAATGCGACGTACACGCTCTATACCCCCCCTGTGGGCTCTCCTCCCCTTCAGGGAGCAGTGAGTCAACCAGTGGGGGTGTCGAAGGCCTGCCTGAGTTGCCACGACGGGACAGTGGCGGTCAACTCTCTCATGGCTGTACCCAGGGACGGAGAAACGGGAAAGCCGGTTTTCATTCCCTCCAGCAGCCCTGCATACGTGGGCACAGACCTGAACAATATGAACCCGAGTCATCCGGTGAGCATTACCTACAGGCCTGACCTGGACAAGAATCTTCGGGATAACATGGGGAGAACTGAGGTGACCAATGGCTCTGTTACGCTTCCCCTGTACGGCGGCGCATCCCCCTATCTGGTTGAATGCGGCAGTTGCCATAATGTCCATGACGCATCATTCCTTCCCTTTCTCAGGGTCTCAAGCGATCAACTCTGTTCTGTCTGTCACCTGCAGTAAAACGGTGCAATAACAGAGTAAGAGGGGGAATCGCCCCTTCTTACTCTGAGCTTTTTCTCCTGATGATTCAGGCAGGGATAAGGCCATCAGGACCGGGAGGTGAGGTTCTGATGGCTAAACTGTCCCAAATCTTCAGGAAATATTGACAAAGGAGGGATGTTGCCGGAATAATAAATGCCTTATAAGGAATAAGGTACTGAGAGAAATGCCCAGACATAAGAGACGATACAGCCTGCTGAGTTACCTCTGCCTGGTGCCTTTTCTTATCCTTTTGCTTGCCTGTTTTGCCCCAGCGGCCCACGCTGCATCATACTGGAGAAGCGACATATCTGCAAAGAGATATATCCTCTACGGTACCGTTGACCTTACCTATGAAAGAGAGTGGGGGAATGACAGACCGGAGGCAACGCAGATATTCACACAGGACTATGAGCTGGGAGTGAGAGGGTTTGTTGTGGACCCCAGGCTGGTGAGCTTTGATGTGGCCGGCATGTTCAATCAGTCAACGGTCACCGACAGAAGCAGCCTCACACTAAAGGGTTTCAGAGCAAACGCTACGTTCCTGCAGCAGCTCCCTCAGGCCGGGGGGAAGGTCCTCAAGTACCTGCCTCATCCCATTCAGCTCAGGCTCACTGATTATACCGGCAGTTATTCATACAAAAACTATGGGGTCAGTCTCTGGTATACCTTCCCCGATGAATTCCTTTTCTATAAGAAAAAGGATGTGGGGAGCAATAAAAATTTCCATGTTCCACGGCTGTACTTTGATTATGACAAGTATACCTATGAGAACAGAGGCGCTCGCGTTTCCACGGATTTTTACAGCCTCAGGGCCGCCATGAACGGAGAACACTATGATTACAGGTTCCTGTACGAGCTGGAAAAGGGATCAGGGGACATTCAGATCAAGAGGCAGAGCATAGAGTTTCTCCCTGTGTACAGGTTCTTTGATGAGAAGACAAGGAGGTCCCTTGACATCTTCAACTCTCTCAGGTTCGACAAAATCAACGACACAAAATATACCAATATTCTCGTCCTTCCGCGGCTTTACATGCCCATGGGGAAGGATACAGCGCAGTTGGTCGGGAATTTCAACTACTCCAGTATTTCCGCCTCCAAAGACAGCACAGAGTCTTACGGCACTTCGGTTGCGGCTTCATACGGGAAGGTCTTTTCTCCAAGGCTGACCAATACTGTTACTGCCGCTGCTGGCTTCGGCAAGAGCGACAAGGACTATACAAGCTTTGCACGACTCAACGATACCGCCCTTGCCGATATCAGCCGCACCTTGGCTGTCTCGGGTTCCGTGGCCCTTGGACAGTCCGATAAGGGGACAGAATATGGCGCAGAAGGGTATATTTATACAAAGACCCTGGTGAGGACAATGGCAGGCTATTCCTTCACATCGCTTCCCCAGGATGACAGCAGGGAGGTCGCTCACCGGTTCTATCTTACCGCAACAGGCCCTCTGCTCAAGACAGCCAGCTTTGATGTCACGGCCCAGTACATTGTCAGGGATGTCTCCGATACAATCAGCCCCTTCCGCGATGACCTTCTCTATACCTCTGCAAATTTATACTGGTATTTCTGGAAGACATCCTTTACCATGGGAGGGAGTTATTCCTATACCCTGAGCAGGACAGATCACAGAAGCTCAAACAGTTTTACTTCATTGTATGCCAATGCATCCCGCTATCTCACGCCCAGGACATACCTGAATCTGTACACAACCTGGCAGCAGGATAACAATGATGTGAAGAGGTTTGAGTTCCGTCCCGGCCTTATATGGAGGAGAGGGCTGACCTATCTGGATCTTGAGTATGACTACAGGTGGACATCCAGTTCAGATGAGCCCTCAGAGGACCACCGTCTCGTGGTGCATTTTGTGCGGAACATATACAACAAAATTTATTAGGAAACAGGCAGAAACAGGCCTTTTCACTGCAAATATTGCTATAATAGTCACATGAAAAGATCAGCCATTCAGAACTTAATATGCTTTGCTGCCGTCTTTTTTCTTTTTCCCGTTTTCCTTTATGCAGAGCCCTCTGACCAGAATGTGGTAGCCCGTGTTAATGGTGTCGCCATAACGGCTGCCGAACTTGAGAGGGCCACTGATACCTATGTTCCTCCCGGTACATACCACATGGAGTTGGGGGTGCAGAAGAGGAAGGAATACCGGAAGCCAGCCCTTGAGATGCTGATCGATCGGGAGCTCCTCTTTCAGGAGGCTGTTGCACGGGGGATAACTGCAAAGAATGATGAGGTCAGCTCGGCGCTGGAGGAAGTGGAGCAGCAGTTTAAGAGAAAGGCTGACTTTGATCTGGCGCTCAGGAACACCGGTGTCACACTTGAGGAATACAGGGAGGCGTTGAAGAGGAATATCTCCATTGATAAGCTCCTCAAGGCAGAGGTGGAGGACAAAGGCAGCCTTTCCGATAAGGAGCTGGAGGAATACTACAACAGGAACAAGGAGAAATTCCTGAAGCCCGAGGCGTTCAAGGTTTGGCACATCCTGCTCAAGGTCCCCGCTGAAGCCACTGATGAAGAGAGGGGAGAGAGGAAGTCCCAGGCTCAGGATCTCATGAAGAAGCTCGAGGCAGGAGAGGACTTTTCAGAGTTGGCGGGCAAGTACTCCGGAGATGACTACCGGGTCAAAGGTGGCGATCTGGGCTGGGTTCACATGGGGAGGCTGGAGGCTGCCCTTGATGAGGCGCTGTCTTCTCTCCAGCCGGGCAACACTGTCATGGTGGAGACGATATATGGATACCATATCCTAAGGCTTGAGGCAAAGAGGCCGCCTGAGCAGCTTGAGCTCAACGATATTAAGGGAACTCTGAAGCAGGACCTGGAGGCAATGAGACGAAAGGACAACAGGGATGCCCTCATGGATTTTCTGAAGAAAAAGGCAAGGATTGAAAAATATACTGCTGCAGAATGAAGAGCTATGTCCTCATCCTCCTCATAGCCCTCTCCAGCCTCAGTTTTTCCTGTGCCCCGTCGAAGGCATACATAGACAGAACTGCTGAAGGTCGGATCATCTGGCCCGCCCCACCCGAGAAGCCGAGGATCGGGTACATGTGGACTGTTTCCTCCCTTTCTGAGGGAAGAATGGGATTCTTCAATGCCGTAACAGGTGAAGGGGTTGAGGATATCTCAGACCCCAGGTCCTCAGGCAGTCTCATGAGGCCTTATGGCCTGTTTGCGGATAAGGGGAAACTCTATATCGCAGATACGGGGGCAGCCAGGGTCACTGTCATAGACCTCCCTACATCTGAAGTGATGAATATATGGGAGGCGCAGGATAAGGGTTTTTCTTCCCCTGTATCTGTGGTTTCCGATC
>JBAZFD010000044.1:0-10141 GCA_041653575.1 Thermodesulfovibrionales bacterium | reverse complement strand
GGGATTGAAACCAAGCCCCGCAGATACTATTATAGAGGAGATCCCGGCTGAGACGGTCAATCCCGCTCGGAAGGGAGGGATGGGCTGAAGAGCTGCTCCCCCCTGTTCCCTATGATCATGAAACCAATGGAGGCTCACAAAGACGCAGTATGACCCATAGCAGACCCGACAATCTCGAAAGCATAGAATCCGGCAAATATGGATTTTTCTCAAAGCCCTTCCTGGCCACCTCCGGCCCCTATCAGGGAAAGATCCTGAAACAGTATCACGACATCCGAAACAGAGATCTCTGCGTTGAGCTGGTTGATGTGCATAACCGGTATGTGGGCCTGCTGAAAAAGGCGGGAATATCTGTTCCTGCGACTGAAATCCGGTTTCAGGAAGGGACAAAAGGGAAATACACCATCATGATCGTGCAGGATGCCTTCCCTGAAACTGCTCTTGTCAGAAACATTATGCTCAAAGCCGGGTTCGAGGAATGCGAGCTCCTCATGCGGGGCATCATAGACGAAGCAGTGACTGTGCTGACGTTCATGCGTGACCATCCGGAAGAAAACATGGGTTTTCATCCCACCCTGCGCAATTACGCCATGACAGGAGGTAAGCTCCATTACTTCGACACCTTCCCCCCCTTCTGCCGCTGGGACCAGAGGCAGGTGGAAGAGATCATTCTCGAATTCGCCCCCTTCGGGTTCGTCAGGTTCCTCAAGCCCCTTGCCCGGCCTTTCATGCACAGGGTAACTGATGAGTATTATTTTGAGGACAAGATGATACTCGGGATCGTGGGAAGCTCATGCAGGCTCAGGCCTGAATTCTATCAACAGCTCCTCGATTCGGCTGCGGAACAGCTGCGGGATATGTCCTCAGAGCGGGTTCTTAATAAGGAGGGGATTCTCCATGAGCTCTCGCAGCCGCCGTCACTGAGCCCCCTATGGGTTATCACGAGACGGCTCCTGGGAAAAGAAGGACAACCCAACCTGAAACTGAAATAGCGACTGTTCCGCCTGCTGCCGGATAGAGGTTTATTCCCTTCCCTGACGCTCAGGTTCACCCGCCATCTTCCGGCTTCAGGCGCATTGATCGTAATCATGTCGAAAAGCTTCGCCTCATACCACCTGATATTCCTGGTTAACCGTTAAAGAACCATGATTTGCCGGCTTGTTCTGCGTAAGAGGAAGCAGCGTCCCGGCGGAATCACCGAAGCAGATAATGCCGGCACGGTCATTGCGGCTGAGAAGCCCCCCCGATCAATTTGAGCTACCCAAAAAGGCCTGCCTGATCGGATTGATCCTGTCCAGTCCGACCATCCGTAAAGCGCATAGCCAACAGAATAGGGGCCCTTGCAGAAAATGAACAGTACGGCACTTTTCTTGCATTCGTTATAGAGATGGGATATTGTCCTGAAACTTCAGAGGCAATGGCCATGAAAAACAGTTCAGCCCATTCAGACTTGTCTGGGCTGAAAAGGAGGATATCATGACTGGAAGGCCGATCTCCAGAGGATTTGTGATTATGTTGGCTGCAGCGCTCCTTGCAATTACCTCTGCAGCTTGGGCGCATTTCCCCGGCATACGGTTTATCCCTGTTGCAGGAGGTTTCACATTACCTACGCACATTGCCCATGGAGGAGACGAAAGCGGAAGACTCTTTGTTGTGGAACAGGGAGGCTTCATCAGGATCATTGACAACGGCGCGGTACTCCCCCAGCCCTTTCTTGACATTTCCGGGAGGATCCTCACCGGCGGAGAGAGGGGGCTCCTGAGCATAGCCTTTCCCCCGAAATTCAAGGACAAACAGCATTTCTATGTGAACTACACGAGATTTCCTGACGGCGCAACGGTGGTCGCCAGATACAGGGTGACGAACAATCCGGATATCGCCGATCCCGGATCAGAGGAGGTGCTGCTGGTTGTCAGCCAGCCTTTTGCAAACCACAACGGCGGCATGATGGCCTTCAGCCCTGCTGACGGATATCTTTACATCGGCATGGGCGATGGAGGATCTGGAGGGGATCCGAACAACTTTGCCCAGAACCTCACCCCTCTTCCCGGCAACCAGCACCTCCTCGGCAAGCTCCTCCGCATTGACGTGGAATCAGGGGCAACCCCTTATGCAATCCCTGAGACCAATCCCCGTTTCAACGGTATCAGGAACGAGATATGGGCCTTGGGACTGAGGAACCCCTGGAAGTTCTCCTTCGACCGCAGGACCGGAGATCTCTATATTGGGGATGTGGGACAGGCCAGGAGGGAGGAGGTCAATTTCCGGCCCGCCTCAAGCAGGGGCGGTGAGAATTACGGCTGGAACATTCTTGAAGGCTCACTCTGCTTCAAGCCGTCTGCTGGATGTGTGCCTCCTCCCCGGTATGTCCCTCCCGTTGCAGAGTATTCACACTCTCAGGGCTGTTCTGTGACAGGCGGATACGTATACAGGGGGGCAGCATTCTCAGGCTTGAGGGGCATCTATTTTTTCGGGGATTTCTGCACAGGAAGGATCTGGGGATTGCACAGGGAGAATGAAGGCTTTGGGCTCAGACTACTCGCAGATACAGATTTCAGGATCTCAACCTTCGGAGAGGGCGAGGACGGAAACATCTATGTGGCAGACCGCAGCCTGGGAAATCTGTTCAGGATCGCCATGACAGTGGCTGTGGTTTCCCCGAACGGCGGGGAGGTGATTCCCGCCGGTTCCGAGCAACAGATCAGATGGAACAAAGCCCCTGACATCACAACCTCCACGGTCCAGTTCTCCATCGACAACGGCAGCACCTGGAAAACAATCGCCGGAAGGATGACGGGAACAAGCCTTCTCTGGCAAGTCCCGCCCCAGGGCAGCACCGGCATGACCTGCCGTGTCCGCATCACCGGCTTCAACGCCGCAGGCGCTGTTGTGGGCAGAGACCAATCGGACAGCCCTTTCACGATCACTGCCGGACCATAACAAGAAGGGAAAGGAACTTCCTGCTGCTGTTGTCTTCTCTTTTCACTGAAGGCAACAGCAGCAGTTGTGTTTTAGGAGCGGTAAGGGTAATCTTGTACTATGCTGATCATCACACCCCGTCTTTCCATCGCCGAGAACGAGCTTGAAGAAAAGTTTGTCCGCGCCTCAGGCCCAGGCGGGCAGAACGTGAACAAGGTGGCCACAGCGGTCCAGTTGCGGTTCAACGTCAGCAGCTCTCCTTCCCTGCCTGAAGCAGTGCGTGAAAGGCTGCTGCGGCTGGCAGCCGGCAGGATAACTGATGAAGGAATTCTCATTGTTGAGGCAAAACGGTTCCGCACGCAGGAACAAAACCGTCTCGACGCCCGCCATCGGCTGGCTGCCCTGATCCGGAATGCCATGGAAACCCCGAAACCCCGTCGCCCGACAAAACCGACCAAGGCATCAAAAGGCCGCCGTATGGAGGGGAAGCGTATCCGCGGCCAGATCAAACAGCTGCGCCAATCCAGACCCGACAGCACCGATTGAGAGGAAATCGGAGATAAAAATTTGACTCTCCCGGAAAAGGGAATATACTTATCCTGAGGCAGTACTTTGCTGAAGAAGAATCAGGACCGGAGACAGGGAGGACCGGATGAGGGTGACGGCGATCATCGGCAGCTACCGCAAAGGCGGCATCATCGATAAGGCGACAGATGAAATCCTTGCCTCGGCAAAAGCGGCAGGGGCAAAGGTCTCAAAGATATACCTGGCAGACAAAGAGATAGGGTTCTGCACAAACTGCCGGAGCTGCACTCAGCAGGAAGGACCCTCACGGGGTAAGTGCATCATCACCGACGATATGGGTCCAATCCTGGACCTGATAGAACAGTCCGACGCCATTGTGCTCGCCTCCCCCATGAACTTTGGAACAGTCACCGCCCTGATGAAGAGGTTCATCGAGAGACTTGTCTGCTATGCCTATTGGCCCTGGGGAATGAAGGCGCCGAGGCCCCGGAAGAGAAGAAAGGACAAGGTGGCCGTTGTGGTCTCCTCCTCGGCAGCGCCTGCATTCATCTCCCGCCTCATGACGCAGATCGTCCATCTGCTGAAGAAGACGGCAACTATCCTGGGGGCACGGACCATAGGAGTGCTCTTCATAGGGCTTGCCGCTGGAGCGCAACAGCAGGATATGGGGAAAAGGGCCAGGCAGAAGGCCCACCGTATGGGAAAGAGGCTTGCATCAGCCGCCAGCCTGCGCCGCTGAACCAGTCAACAAGAGACTTGAATCCCTCGAATAAAGGGCTATACTTATTACTATAGTCTGTGCAACCCAAAAAGGAGGAACGAATGAAGGGGAACGAGAAACTTATAGGGACGCTGAACTCATTGCTTGCAGACGAACTGACGGCCATCAACCAGTACATGGTGCATTCCGAGATCTGCGCCGGCTGGGGATACGAGAAGCTCCATAAGGTCATTGAGAAACGGGCGATTGACGAGATGAAGCACGCCGAAAAGCTGATCTCCAGGATACTTTTCCTCGAAGGCATCCCTATTGTGAGCGACCTCAGGAAGATGCACATCGGCGCTGAGATCCCCAAGCAGCTTGCCAGCGATCACGCCCTGGAGCTGGAGGCGGTAAAATCCTATAACGCTGCTATTGCCCTTGCCGGGGAAGTGGGTGACTTTGCTACTCGGGACCTGCTCCAGGCGATCCTCATGGACGAAGACAGGCACATAGACAGCATCGAGGAGATCACCGACCAGATCAGCCAGATGACCCTGCCCATATTCCTCACCACCCAGACCGGGAAGGATTAACACCCTCTGACGGACGGCGCAGACAGCTGCGCCGTCCGTTATTCCCATCTGCGCCTTTGCGGCGCCTTTGCGGCTCCTTTCCTTCCGGCTCAGTTGAAAGAGAAAGCGCTAAACCTTATAATATCCCGGAATTTAAAAATCAAGGAGGCTCCATGTCTAAGGTAGTAGCGTTCGTCTTTGCTCTCTGTCTTCTGGCTCCCCTGAGCGGTTTTGCCGCTGGTCCCCATGACGCCCTGACCTGTTCAGGCTGTCACGGACTGCACACCGCAAAGGATGCAAAGGTGATCTTTGCTGTTGAGGCTGACAAAAAGGCGGTCAACCCCAGGACAAAACAGTCCTACGGGGGTATAACATCACTCTGTCTCTCCTGTCACGCAACCCCCGATCAGGGCGGAATGGGAATAAGGCCCGTGAGTGCCCACACGAGCCATCCCTTCGGCATCTCGAACATCAACCCCAAGATCGCTAATGTGCCTGCCGAGCTGCTCAGGGACGGCAGCTTTGAGTGCATCAGCTGCCACGACCCCCATCCCTCCAACTCAAACTACCGGTATCTGAGGGTGGACACCAACAACGGCGCAGACATCCAGAAATTCTGCGTCATGTGTCATCCCATGAAGGCGGACAAGGCTGCGACAACGCAGAAGGCCCAGTACTTCAACAGCATGGACGAGAGGCTCTTCGCAGGTCAGGTCTCCCTTTCAGTGACCACAGAGACAGCGACCACCACCGCAGCCCCTGAGGCGCAGAAGGCAGCACCGAAGAAATCCCCCTCCCAGAAGAGGTAATAAAAGCAGCTCCATCTCTCGGAGGCGGACGGAATCCCGTCCGCCTCTTCAGCAAACGATATTCCCCTCTCTGTTTTTCCTTGAAACATCATCCCTGCCTCCCTATAATGTAGGTACATTATCACGATATCCCGGCGGCTTCGACCTTTCGTACCAAAAGGCCGGGCTGCAAAAAAACAAAAAGCAGGGGAGGCGCAATGAGGATCTTCGAGGACATAACAAAGACCATGGGGAACACCCCTCTGGTAAGGATCAACAGGCTGGCGGCTGGGAGCAGGGCAACAGTCCTGGCAAAGGTGGAGTCCTTCAACCCCCTTTCCAGCGTGAAGGACAGGATCGGCGTGGGGATGATAGAGGCTGCCGAGAGGGGCGGTTTCATCACCAATGAAACAGTCATCATCGAACCCACCAGCGGAAACACCGGCATCGCCCTCGCCTTTGTCTGCGCGGCCAGGGGGTACCGTCTGATCCTGACCATGCCTGAGACCATGAGCATGGAGAGGCGTCAGCTCCTCAGGATACTGGGAGCGCAGGTGGTCCTCACCGAAGGGCAGAAGGGGATGAAAGGGGCGGTGGAAAAGGCTGAGGAGATGGCTGGGGAGATACCCAACAGCTTCATCCCCCAGCAGTTCAACAATCCCGCAAACCCGGCCATTCACCGGATGACGACAGCAGAGGAAATCTGGGCCGATACGGAAGGTGGAGTGGATATCCTTGTTTCCGGCGTGGGCACCGGCGGGACCCTCACCGGCGTGGGAGGAGTTCTGAAGGAGAGAAAGCCCTCTGTCAGAATCATTGCGGTGGAGCCTGCAGACTCCCCTGTCCTCTCAGGCGGCAAACCGGGCCCCCACAAGATTCAGGGCATAGGCGCAGGGTTTGTCCCCAATATCCTCAATGCAGGGCTTATTGATGAGATCATCCAGGTAAAGAGCGAAGACGCCGGGCGGACAGCCATCGACCTGGCACGGAAAGAGGGGATCCTGGCGGGAATATCCAGCGGAGCAGCCCTGTGGGCGGCACTGAATATTGCAAAGAGGAAAGAGTCGGAAGGGAAGACCATTGTCGTCATCCTTCCCGACACAGGAGAGAGGTACCTCTCCACCTGGCTCTTCCAGGAGTTCACCGGGTAATTTCCTATCCTTTGGGCAGTGGGGAGGACAGTCGTGAGCGACTTGGTTCTTCTTTCGTCGCCGGTGTCAGCGAAATGGAGTGTAAGCAGCCGTGACTGTTTGAGCCCGAAGGGCGAGTTTCACGGGTGCAACGGAATGAGATTACAACGGCAGAAAGGAGAACTCTCTGAGCGAATGGCTGCCCTCCCCACTGCCCTATTCCTTACAGCGGCAGGTAGGCCCTGGGATTGAGATCAGTGCCTGCAACGCGGCCTGTGAGGAACTGGCGGTAGCCTGCTGCTGCTATCATGGCTGCATTGTCTGTGCAGAGCCCGGTGGAGGGGAGAAAAAGCTCCACCTCCCGCTCCTGAGCCATCTCAGCCATACGGCTCCTGAGGCTGCTGTTGGCTGAAACCCCGCCTGAGAGGGTGACCATCCTGATCCCCTTTTGCACAATCGCCCACTCCACCTTACGCACAAGCACATCTATCACAGCTGCCTGGAAGGAGGCGGATATATCCCTGGTCAGCTCATTGGTGATCTCCTGCTTCTGCACCGCATTTCTCACCGCTGTCTTGAGTCCGCTGAAACTGAAATCCAAGGACTCCGGCAGATAGGCCCTGGGAAAAACAAAGGCCTTCGGATCCCCCTCTTTTGCAAGGCTGTCTATGACAGGTCCTCCGGGATAGCCGAGACCGAGGAGCTTGGAGACCTTGTCATAGGCCTCTCCTGCTGCGTCATCGCGGGTCCTGCCCATTTCCTCATACTGGCCAAAGGCCTTCACGATATAGAGGCTCGTGTGTCCGCCTGAGACCACAAGGGAGAGAAAGGGGAACTCAGGCTTCTTCTCTTCAAGAAAAACAGAGAAGATATGCCCTTCCAGATGGTTGACAGCCACAAGGGGTATCTTCCTGGCATAGGCTGCTGCCTTTGCAAAGCCGCAGCCCACCAGCAGGGAACCTATAAGTCCGGGCCCATAGCAGACAGCAATGGCGTCCAGCCCGTCGAGGGAGGTCCCGGCCCCCTCCAAAGCCTCATGGACAACAGGCCATATCATCTCCATGTGCCTCCGCGAAGCCAGCTCAGGAACGATCCCTCCGTATTTCCTGTGGATCTCGGACTGTGAGGAGACCACATTGGAGAGGATCAGCTGCCCATCCTCCACTACTGCTGCTGATGTGTCGTCACAGGATGTGTCAATACCAAGTATCTTCATATAATTCGCTCCAGAGGGATGGAGGCAATGACAACAGCCCCTTTCCCTGGTATGTTTTCAATCTCAATCCTGCCATCGAGGGTCTCAAGAAGAGCCATGGCAACTGAAAGCTCCGGGCTGGAAGGATGAAAGGGGAACTCCTGCGAGAGGCCCTCAGGGACTTCAGGGTCCATGCCCTTACCGGTGTCGGCCACAGAGATCTCAAGATACCGATTCCCAGCCTCCTCAACAAGGGAGAAAAGGATAGTTATCGTTCCCCGCTCGGTCATTGCAACTGCATTGAGCAGGATGCCGGTGACAATCCGCATGAAGACCGTCCTGTCCGGGTGCAGCACAAGCCCCATCAGCGGCTCCTGGCAATCGGTGACCAGCCCGATCTCCTTCCCCTTGATAAGCTCCCGGGCCATGGCCTCCACCTCGGTCAGGAGGGCATGAGGCGTAATCCCCTCAGCCTGGGGCTTCTTCTTTTTCGGCTCCTTCACCAGCCTGTTCAGGAGAAAGGAGTTCAACGGGATAAGAACGAAAATCAGCGCCCCTGCCAGCATGATGTATGCAACAGGAGGCACAGAGAGACCGGGAAAGAGCAAGACCCTCCAGAGAACAAGGACAATAACAATGATGAAGGCATTGAGGATGGAGATCCTCTGGATAAACCTCTTCATGACCCTTCCCATCGCCGCCCTTACCCTCCCAGCCTTCCCAGAGTCTTCAGCAGCGCCTCAGCCTTCTTGAGGGTCTCATAATACTCCCTCTCAGGATCTGAGTCGGCGACAATGCCTGCGCCTGCCTGGACATAGGCCCTGCCGTCCTTGATAACAAAGGTCCTGATGATGATATTCAGGTCCATTGCCCCGCCGAAGGAGATGTACCCCAGGGAGCCGGTGTAGGGGCCGCGGGCCACAGGCTCAAGCTCGTCGATGATCTCCATGCATCTCACTTTGGGCACGCCGGTAATGGTCCCGCCGGGAAAGGTTGCCCTGATGGCGTCAAAGGCGGTCTTTCCCTCCCTGAGCCTGCCCTTCACATTTGAGACAATGTGGATCACATGGGAGTAGTCCTCTGTAATCATCAGCTCGTCCACCTCAACGCTGCCGTAGTCGCAGACCCTGCCCATATCGTTCCGTTCCAGGTCTATGAGCATGATATGCTCTGCCCTCTCCTTCTCGTTCAGAAGGAGCTCGGACCTCATGGCAGCATCCTCTCCCCTATCCTTTCCCCTCGGTCTCGTCCCGGCGATCGGCCTGGTGTCGATGATCCCCTCCGCCACCCTGATGAGCCTCTCAGGGGAGGAGCTGACGATCTGGTAGCCGCCGAAATCGGCATAGGCAGCAAAGGGAGAGGGGTTGATGGACCTGAGGACAGTGTAGACCCTCCAGGGGCTTGTCTCCCCTATGTCGGCTGATATCCTCTGTGAGAGGTTCGCCTGGAAGATATCGCCTGCTGCAATATACTCCTTCGCCCTCTCCACCATAGTCATATATTTCTCCTTTGTCATCTCATGACAAAGGAGAGGGTCCGGGGGCCGGGGGCCGGGGGCCAGGGAAGGAGCGGGAAAAGAAGAAGTATTGTCTTTACTTGACCCTTGACCCTGGACCCTGGACCCTATTTTCTCCAGCGTCTCTACCGCCTCATCATAGGCCTTTGCCCAGTCGATATGGGAGATATCCCTGAAGCCCAGCTCAGTCTCCCGCGCACCGGGACAGAGGATGATCCAGGACCTTTTCATGAGATGGTCAAAGGCGATCACCCTGTCTGCCATAATGAAATGGGCCTGGGGGATCTGAAGGTCATCCAGAGCAGCAGAGGGAATCCGTTCTATATACCTGACAAAGTCATAACAGAGGAGTCCCACTGCCCCGCCCTGAAAGGGGGGCAGCTGGGGATCAGGCCTCTGGGGATAGGCAGCCACCAACTCCTGAAGCCTCTCCAGGGGAGGCCTGAAGGAAATGGTATCCTTCCCCTTCCCTCTTCCCACCAGGACCTCTCCGTCTTTCACCATAAAACGCAGGTAGGGCTCCCAGGCGATAAATGAGTACCGCGCTATCTTTTCCGGCCCCTTCACGCTCTCCAAAAGGATCGAAGGAGGCTGGCAGGCAAGAAGCTCATAGACCTCATAGGGCTCCCTGTAAGGGATCTCGCACGAGAGGGGCGGGATGGAGCCGGACTCCACTGCCGAGAGGAAATCAGTCTTGTTCATAAAGAAAGGGGCCAGGACCCTGCTGTATTATTCTCACGCTGTAAGCATCTCCAGGGAGACGAGCTCAAGGGCCTTTATGGGGTCTTCCTCC
>JBAZFD010000043.1:0-10168 GCA_041653575.1 Thermodesulfovibrionales bacterium | reverse complement strand
GAAGATCCTCATCAGCCAGGATGCCTTCGGCCAGCATCTCGCGTCCGCAGTCCGGTTTGACGATGAATTTGTCTCCTGCGAGTCCATGTCCCTTCTGGAAGACGGCGTGGTGGACTACTACGCCAACATCCTCATGCCCTTCGGCCAGCTCATCAGGAACAAGATGGCTGACATCGAAAAGCTGGGGCTTGAGATCGAGATGATCGCCCCTGACCACGGGATCATCTGGCGGCAGAACCCCCAGAGGGTAATGCAGACCTATCAGGATATGGCCGCCGGCAAGACCAATCTCAGCGTCTCCATTGTCTACGACACCATGTGGAGCGGCACGGAACAGATGACCCTCCCCATCATGCAGGGTATCAAGGACGCGGGCGTGGAGTGCAAGGTCATCAAACTGAGGGCCACTCCCATGAGCGTCGCCATCAAGGAGTTCTGGAAGTCCAGGGGATGTCTCATGGGCACCCCGACGCTCAACAACATCATGTACCCCTCAGTCGCCGAGTTCCTCACCCACCTCAGGGGGCTCAGGCCGAAGAACCGGATCATGGGCGCCTTCGGGAGTTACGGCTGGGGAGGCGGCGCGGTGAAAGAGGCCTACGGGGAGTTTCAGAGGATAGGGCTCGAGGCGGTTGAGCCGGGGCTCCAGGTCCTCTACAAGCCATCCCTTGAGGACGAAACAAAATGCTACGACTTCGGCAGGAACTTCGCCCAGAGAGTCATAGAGTACCACCGGCAGTTCTGATCAATCATCATTCACGAGGAGGATTTTTTCATGAGCAAGACCTTGCAGCACCTGATGGATGCCTTTGCCGGCGAGTCGCAGGCAAACAGAAAATACCTGGCCTTTGCAAAAAAGGCTGAAGAGGAAGGACTCACCCAGATCGCCCGTC
Source organism: Thermodesulfovibrionales bacterium (assembly GCA_041653575.1). Taxonomy (GTDB): domain Bacteria; phylum Nitrospirota; class Thermodesulfovibrionia; order Thermodesulfovibrionales; family Dissulfurispiraceae; genus JBAZFD01. The sequence continues at coordinate 9,275 of JBAZFD010000043.1, read as the reverse complement.
TCTTCAGGGCCGCGGCAGAGGCTGAAACCGTCCATGCCCACAATCACCTGCGGGAGATGGGAGGCGTGAAGACCACCAGGGAGAATCTTGAGGCAGCCATCAGCGGCGAGTCCTATGAGTTCACGAACATGTATCCCCAGATGATAGAAGACGCAAAGGCAGAGGGAAACAAAGGCGCACTGAGGAGCTTCACCGTTGCCAATGAGGTGGAGAAGATCCATGCAGAGCTCTACAAAAAGGCCCTGGAGGGGATAGGGAACAATCCTGAGACAGACTACTATGTCTGCCAGGTCTGCGGCAACACCGTGGAAAACGAGCCGCCTGACGTCTGCCCCATCTGCGGAGCAAAGAAGCAGGCCTTCACCAAGATCGACTGATGAAGATCTGCGCATTCCAGGGGAGTCCCCGCATAGATGGGAACACGGACATCCTCCTGAAAGAGGCCCTCAGGCCCCTGGAAGCAGCAGGGCATGAAACCAGGCTCTTTCATCTCAATATCATGAACATCAAGCCCTGCCAGGACTGCGGCGGATGCGACAAGACTGGCAGGTGCATCATCAGGGACCGGATGGACGAGGTCTACGATGCCATCAGGGAGGCGGACAGGATCATTGTCGCCTCCCCTGTTTTTTTCTTCGGTCTCAGCGCCCAAGCAAAGACGATGATAGACCGCTGCCAGGCCTTCTGGTGCGAAAAGTACCTCCTCCAGCAGCCCCTTCCCGAGGGGCCTCACGGCAGGAAAGGACTTCTCATCGTTGTTGGGGGAATGAAGAAGGAGATCGGGGTGCAGTGCTCTGAGGCAACGGCAAAGGCCTTTTTCAGGACGGTCAGCGTTCCGGTCCATGAGACCATCAGCTTTCTCGGCGTTGACGCCAAGGGAGCGATCCTTGAGCACCCCACTGCCGTGCAGGACGCAGGACTGGCCGGACTGAGGCTGGTCACACCATAGAGGAGGAGGAAGAGTCATGCCAAAATCAAAACTGCCTGATCAGTATCTCAGCATCCAGAAAAGGTTTGCCGGTTTTTTTGAGGCTGTGGACAACCTGGGAAAGGCCGCAAAGGAAGCAGGCCCGCTCGATGAGAAGACCGCCCGTCTCGTTCAGCTCGCAGCAGCGGCAACAGTGAAATCCGAGGGGTCTGTCCATTCCCATGTGAAGAGGGCCCTCGCCGCAGGCGCAACCGCCGAAGAGATCCAGCACGCCCTCATCCTCATCACCAGCACCATAGGCTTCCCCAACGTCTCAGCCGCCCTCAGCTGGGCAGACGATGTACTGAAAAAACAGGGGTGATCACAGGAAGGGGTTTGCGGGCTCAGCCAGTCATCCCCTTTGTCTTCCTTCCTTCCGAGTTTCAGCGCTTTTCCTCCCTTGCCTTTCCTCCTAATACAGCATATACTGAGAGCATACATAGGAGGTGCGATACATGCGTGCAACACTGAACATACCTGACGATCTCCTGGCTGAAGTCCAGAAGCTCTCTGGAGAAAAGTCTAAAACAAAGGCTATTGTATCAGCCATGGAAGAGTTTGTACGGCAAAATAAGATCAAAAAACTGCTTTCTTTGAGGGGGAAGGTTGCAATTGAGGATCTGACCGGAGAGCTGGAGATGCTTGAGCTGAAGGAAGGGGAAGAGAATGACAGAGAATGGCGTAATCGTTGACACCTCTGTTCTGATCGGCTTCTTCAAGGACACCGAAGGCGTTGCCGGAGCGGTTGAAGATCTCCTTCAGCAAGGCCGTGTTGTCATCACAGGCATAGTGCTTGCCGAGCTGTTGCAGGGGATGAAAAATCTCAGGGAAGAGCTGCTCCTCGACGACTTTCTCCTTGCCGTATCAACCCTTGAGCTGACGACAGGCATCTGGCTTAAAGCAGGCAGGCTTGCGCTGGCGCTGAGACGGAAAGGGATTACTCTCCCGCTGACCGATGTTGCCATAGCCGCCCTCGCCATAGAGCACGATCTCCCTGTTTTCACCCTCGACAAACATTTCAAGGAAATCCCGGAGGTAAGGCTTTATACGGCATAAGCTCTGAAGGAAACCTCATTCCACGACTTGATCAGGGAATCCAGTATTTTCAACAGATCATAGATCCCCCGGTCAGGCCGGAAGATGGCAATTGCCAAGATTGTAGACCCTACTGATGACAATTTCCTTGATTGAATCACCCCCCAATAAAGGCGTTCTTGTGGCATAATACCGGATGTCGCGCTATGCAACATTGCATATTCCTGTGTTTCTCTTTTAATTACCAGTCTCATAGTAATGAGGACATTGTTTTATAAAATCCCTCCTGGCCTCCCTTTGCCAAAGGGAGGGAGTTCCCCTCTTTGGCAAAGAGGGGTGAGGGGAGATTTTCCGGTCAATGTCTGTTTTATTATGAGACCATTAATAATTACCATTTCCTGAAAGGAGAGAAGGATGATAGGGAAAGTCGTTGCTGCACTGCTTTTAATCATTTACCTTGGGGCGTTGTCAGGCTGTAATACTGTCAAAGGCCTTGGCGAGGATATTCAGAGCGGCGGAAGAGCCATCGGGAGATCTTCAGGAAAATAAGCCGGTTGCCTTTGTTTCCGGCGCTCTTTTTGAGATCAGAATTTCAGCAGGGCTTCCTTGTCACCGCGTCCATCGCCGCAAGGGTGTAATGTCTCAGAATGTTTTGCGGATGAGCGACAGATCCGCTCATCCGCTTGCCAGGACAGGATAGCCATACATTCAACGCACCCCCATGGCTGTACCTTCTGTTTTTTGCAAAGAAAGCTCTCGCCAACAATGAACAGCCTTGCACCTAAATACACATTTTCAAGCCAGGCACCAGTTCAGTATTAAAGCCAAGCCCCTCCCGTCATTTGGCGAAGAGGGGCTTGGTGTCCATTCACTCCTTACTCGCAGCCTTTCGCATGGTCGATGGTGAAGCGCTGAGAGACACCAAAGACATTGGGATATTGTATGGAGGTGATTCTGATGAATGAATTGTTTGAGTCTGTAGTCTTATATCCGCACATTTCCCAATATCTTCCTCCGTCATTTGAAGTTGACGATTCAATCGTGCGCCAGCTTGCGCCGCCATCCATAGAGTATTCAATGCGTACATCACCAGCTGAAGGGAAATTATTCACATCCCATTCGATATGCTTTCTCTCATCGCTGCGCCAATTGTCGCTGCTTATGGGATTGGTAACCACGATAGAGGGGATAGCGTTGATCTGAAAGTCGAGATAGGCGCAGTTGTTGTCTTCGCTTTCTTCTGCCACGGCGTTGTTGTAATCAGCACAGGCTCTCAAGGTGTAGTTTCCGGGTACTTCCTGAGCTTTTGCCAAATTCCCGATTTCTTCCCACTGATCACGACCCGGCGTCAATTCGTCCGCATCGGAATCGTCGCCATCAATTTCCTTCCAATCGGCATTCGGTGTCCCAGGTCCTTTAAGGGCATACTGGCTGCGGATGCCAGATGGTGAATTACCTTGACCGATATTTCTGATAGCCATTCTTGCCCCATAGAGTCCGCCAGCCGGAACAGGGACTGGAGTATTGGTCAGAGAAAGGGAGGAGACAATGAAATCAGGCTTTGGAGCAACATTCACCACCTGCCCGTTGGCTGTCACCTTAAAGACGGCTTCAGTGGAGCAGTTATTTGATTCATACTTCTCAGGATGAGCCCCTCCATTGTTGTGATCATCCTTGATATGATCTGCACAAGCCACAATATTCCAGATGCCAGGCTCTGGAATATCGCGTGAAAGCTCTATACCTTCTTCTTCAGTATGGGTTTCCCCAGGTCCAAAATTTTCACACTTGATATTGTCGGTCCCGACTCTTTTCCATTTCGTGTGTGCATCTTCTTTGTATCCCTTAGAAAGATAGAAATGAACTTCTATATCACCTGAGCATGAACCCTTGCCGATATTTTTGAACTGCGCTCTCATCTTCATGATCTCAGGTTTTCCATATCTGTATGTTATCTTTCCCCATGGAGTTGTGAGCCATACCCTATTGACAATGAAATCGGGAAGAGACTTTATCGGAGCTTCGGCAGAATCTGGTAAAGTTTGGAATCCTGATCCAGGACTTCCCAGCGTTGCTATGCCAACCTCACCACATTCGTCAGCAAAGGACAAAGAGGAAATCACCAACAATGCAGCGCAGAAAATCATTATAGAAAAAAGGAACTGTTTTTTCATTTTCACCCCTCCTTTACTGATTCTGGCTACACATCAATGGTAGGTCTCCCCTTCCATAAATGACGTCTTTTTTTTGAAAATTAGATTTGATATCGGCACGAAGACAGGCATAGTCTTTTTCAAGTGTTTGAATAATTCTTCTTTGACCATTGTTCAATTTGACTGTCCGATACCATTCGCAAGCGTTGACGCAAGTTTTGTTGGGCGGATACCAACCTACATCCTCAATGCCCCGAAGATAAAGTTGAACTGGTTTGGAATCGTCGGGGCCTTCACAATATATATATAGCCCAGCGTTGTCCGGTTAGGAAATTGCAGGAAAGCGAGCTTTAGGGAATAAGAGAAAAACGAAAAAAGACTTGACAAATTGAGAGAAGGGGCAAGGATAGGATTATCGCAAAAACCGCATTTACAAGGGAGATGCGATAATGCCTTATACGCTGAAGCCGGCAGAGGGGAAGAAGGAACGTCCAGCCTATCATGAACTGAGAGGACCGCTGAGGGAAGCATTGAAGATGATCAACAGGACATTGGAATCGAGAGGGAACCGTCCGTTGCAGATGGACTTTGAGCAGATGCTGGATGCGCTGATCTATTTTCATCTTGAGGATCACGACTCGGGACGGCATCTTGTGCAGGCGCTGGCGGAGGATCAGTTTGCACGGGAAGTGATAGCGCCCTCGGGGATCAAAAAGAGCAGTTTTTTTGAAGCGATCAACACACGGGGCCTGGAGCAGATGATAGCCGTGCTGGGGGAGTTGGTGAAGCAGGCCAAGGGAGTAGTGCCTTCAGCGCATGGGACATGGGGAGATCTTGTCGCCATAGACGGATCGTTGATTGATGCGGTGTTGTCCATGTACTGGGCTGATTATCGGGATGGGGCAAAGAAGGCGAAAGTGCATGTTGGGTTTGACCTGAACCGTGGCATCCCGGCGAAGCTTTTTCTCACTGAAGGCAAAGGAGATGAGCGACCCTTTGTGAGCAAGATACTTGAGCCGGGGCAGACAGGAGTCATGGACCGGTACTACCAGAAGCACAAAAGCTTTGACGCGTGGCAGGCAGAAGGAAAGCACTTCGTCTGCCGGATCAAGGAAGGCACGACAAAGACAGTAATCCGGGACAATGAGATCACGCCCGGCAGCATCGTGTTTTATGACAGCCTCGTCCTGCTGGGCAGCACGAGAGACAACCAGACGAAGACGCCTGTGCGACTCGTTGCCTACCGTGTCGAGGACAGGGACTACTGGGTTGCCACAGACCGGCATGACCTCTCAGGCGAGGACATAGCGATGATCTACAAGCTCCGCTGGAACATCGAGAGCTTCTTCGGCTGGTGGAAGCAGCACCTCAGGGTTTACCACCTGATTGCGCGAAGCCCCCACGGCCTCATGATGCAGATGCTCGCAGGCATGATCACCTATCTGCTGCTTGCCATCTACTGCCAGGAAAAATACAACGAAAAGGTGAGCATTACGCGGGTAAGAGAACTGCGAATCAAGATTCGCAATGAGGCAGCGGCTCTGTGCTGTCTACCGTCTGTCCCTGGTAGCTGTGAGGGAGAAATCTCTCCTCACGCTTATGCAAAAACTTAACCGGACAATGCTGCCTGAGATTAAGATTAAGGTTAAGAGGGGGGCTGTAATTTTAAAGAGAGTCAAGAAGGCAGTCACTTTTTTGAACTCAAAGATAGTGGAACCTGCACTGGGCGATAATCAGATAATCTCCGCTGAATTTGTAAACCAGCCGGTGTTCTTCTGTGATGCGTCTGGAACAATAGCCACAGAGATTACCCTTGAGCATTTCCGGCTTGCCGATACCCTCCTCGTCATCGGGATTGCGCAGGATATCCTTGATGAGAAGATTGATGCGCTTCAGGACTCTCTTGTTGGTCTCCTGACAATAGAGATAGTCTTCCACAAGCAATTTCGAAAAAGGCGACAATCATTTTTCGATCAAGTCTTTGGGTTCGAATCGCCCTTTCTCAATCTCACCGATCGATTGCAGCAGCCGTTCTCTGTTGGCGGGAGTGGAAAGGAGGTAGAGCGTCTCTTTCATTGACTGATATTCATCATAGGAGATGATGACAACCTGTCTGTTGTCCTTGGTCGTGACGATATACTCTTCGTAATTGGTATCAACATCTTCGATGATCGCTCTGAGGTTGTTTCTGGCCATAGAGTAATTGACTGCCTGCATAGCCCCCCTTTATTAACATCTTGTTATGATTATAGTATTTTGACAAGATCTTGTCAAAATACTATGGGGTCCAGAACAGGGCTTATTGACAAGAGGAGCAGACTCTGCTACTGTTAGATTAAAATTTATCTACCATCCACCATAATAATGGAACCCATTACCGACCTTTCAGCAGTTGTGTCATCGAAGAGCCAGGTCTCAGCTGATCTGGCAGGTGAAGTTGTTATTCTGAGCATAGAGAAGGGTGTTTACTACGGGCTCAATGAGGTAGCCGCCCGCATATGGAGTCTTATTCAGGAACCAAAGAGAGTGGCAGATATTTCTGAGATCATTCTCAGCGAGTACGAGGTGGAACATGAGAAGTGCCGGCATGATATAAAGGATTTGCTTCACCTGCTTCATAATGAAGGGCTCATCGAGGTCATGGATGAAATGCCTTCATAGGTTTTTTGTTCTCCCAGCCAGCGAGAAAAGACTCATCATTCTCTCCTTGTTTATTGTCTTTGCTGTCAGGCTCAGCCTTTCGTTCCTTCCCTTCTCTCTCGCAAAAAAGCTCATATCCGCGGGAACCCACGCACCCTTGTTGACCTTTACAGATCCGGTCACAACAGACCGAATCGCCCACGCATGGATTGAGTGCGCAGATGGAGTGATCATCGGCGGGAAGGGAGATGGCAGTTTCACGCCTCTTCCTTCTCTGGACAGGGTGCGTTCATGAGCGGCATAGCGGGACTCTGCTTTTTTGACGGCCGCCCCGTCAGACAGGAGCTGTTGAAGGGGCTGACAGGGATCCTCTCTCACAGGGGGCCTGATGGAGAGGGCGTTTGGGCATCAGGCCCTGTCGGCTTGGGGCACAGGATGCTCCACACCACGCCTGAGTCTCTCCACGAAAAGCTTCCCCTGGTTGATGAGAAATCCAAATGCGCAATCACGGCTGATGCCAGGATAGACAACAGGGATGAGCTCATCTCCGCACTCGGGCTTCAGGCCAGAGACAGGGTGATCGCCGACAGCGAGATCATCCTCGAAGCATACAAGAAATGGGGCGAGGACTGCACTTCCCGGCTCCTTGGAGACTTCGCCTTTGCCATATGGGACGGCAGAAAGAGAGAACTTTTTTGCGCGAGGGACCATTTCGGGGTAAAGCCGTTTTATTACTATAAGTCTGACCGGATTTTTGCCTTTGCCTCTGAGGAGAAGGCGCTTTTTGTCATCCCTGAAATACCGCAAAAAACAAATGAGCTGAAGATAGCATGCTTCTTGGAGCCTATACTTTTGCATGAAGACAAGGTAATGACATTTCATGAGGCAATCTTAAGATTGCCCCCTGCTTCTTCCATGATCGTAAGTGATAAGGGCATAACAATAAGCTCCTACTGGTCCCTTGATCCTCACTATGAGATACGATACAGGACCGATGAGGAGTATGCCGAGGCATTTCGAGGTATATTTACAGATGCGGTTGCGTGCAGGCTCCGCTCTGCATTTCCCCTTGGGTCACGGTTAAGCGGCGGGCTGGATTCCTCCTCAGTTACTTGTGTGGCAAGTAACATCTTGTCAGGTCAGCCCTTGCATACTTTTTCAGCCATATTCCCGACAATAATGGAGTGTGATGAGAGTTCATATATAAACACAGCCCTTACAAGAGAAAATCTTATTCCAACCTATGTCCATGCCGATGAGCTTGACCCTGTTGCCCATATTAAGGAAGCACTGCGGTATCAGGACGGTCCTTTTTATGCCCCTAACCTCTTTATGGATACGGCAATACACAATAAGGCAAAAGAGAAGGGGGTCAGGATCATCCTTGATGGCCTTGATGGAGACACAACGGTATCCCACGGCATTGCCTATTTGCCCGAGCTTGCAAGGGGATTGAAATGGTTTGCCTTGTACAAAAACCTCCAAAATCTTTCCATTAATTTTGACAAACCTGCCACGAGCATATTTAAAAGCCGTGTTCTTAGTCCAATGCTTCCTGAATCTGTGAAAAAGACTTACAGATTTTTAAGGGGCTGGAAGGAACCGTCTTTTGATACACTGGTAAACCCTGACTTTGCAAGAGGTGTGGCATTAGAAGGACGCATCAGGCAGGCCCATGATCAATTCAGAATGCCCAGAACTGAAAAAGAGCATCATGGGAATGTGCTCAGAAGCAGCCTTCTCCCCCATGCCCTGGAGATTTTTAACAGGGATATATCCTCTTTTTCCATGGAAGCCCGCCATCCCTTTTTTGACAAACGGCTTGTGGAGTTCTGCTTTGGCCTGCCGGCGGACCAGAAGCTCTCTCAAGGCTGGACAAGGATGATCTTGCGACGCGCCATGTCTGATGTACTGCCCCAAGAGATTCAATGGCGGGTAGGAAAGGCTGATTTATCCCCCATGCTTGCAACAACTCTCAAAAGGGATGATGCCAAAACTCTTATTTTTGATGACCCCGGATCCCTTGAGCCCTATGTGAACATGAATACCGCTCATGAAATTTTTAGCAAGGAGTTGTTACACAACGATGATATTCTTACTATATGGAAAGTTGTTGTTCTCTCAACATGGCTGAGAGAACTGTCGTGACATTTCCAAGACTGGAGGAGGTTTGAGATGAACGATCAGAACAATACAGAAAGACAACAGCCCGTTTGTAACACATCCATTTCACGGGTGGCGGAAAACAAAAAAACATATTCATCTCCACAGCTTAAGGTCCATGGAAGTGTTGAGGAAATAACAAAAGTAATTGGAACAAAAAATTCCGACGGAGTTTTAGGTTCGCGACTCGTTTAAATAACAATGTTATTCTATGGTTCTTCCGTAGAATTTGTGGGAATGAAAAGGAGCTGACGGAGGAATAAAACAGAGCATCCCGCCTTCAAGGCTGTCATAATGGAATTCTACCAAGAAAACCA
>JBAZFD010000042.1:0-10325 GCA_041653575.1 Thermodesulfovibrionales bacterium | reverse complement strand
TGCCCCTTTGTGTCATTCGCCCCGACAAGGAGGTGCGCAGGGAGCTGCCGCTCCTTGACCAGCCGCCTGTCCCGTGTGAGGAGCAGTCTCTGTTCCAGCCGGGAGATCCTCACCAGCTCCCTGTCGTCAATATCATTGAAATAGAGGGTATCGTACCCCATGGCCCTGAGCCATCTGGCAAGGCCGCCCAGCATGACGTCAACGATAAACCGGGGTTTAGATCTTTCCTTCACGGCTGACGTTGTACTTCTTCAGGAGGGCATGGAAGTTTGTCCTCTGCATCCCCACCTCCTGGGCAGCCCTGGTGATATTCCAGCTGTTCCTTTCAAGGGCAGCCACAAGGAACCCCCGCTCGATATCCTCAATAGACCTGAGCCGCAGCCCCTTTTTGACCAGCTTCAGCTCCTCAACAGTCCGGGGAAGGGCTGAGTGCCCGTTGGAGGGGAGCATGATATGCTCAGGCTTGATCATCCTGCCGTCGCAGATGATCACCGCCCTCTGGATGATGTTTTCCAGCTCCCGCACATTCCCCGGCCAGTTGTGGGAGACAAGCCGCCTCATGGCGTCTGCCGAGATATGGGGCAGGTCTCTGCCCATTTCCTTGCCGTACTTGTGCAGGAAGTGGTAGGCGAGACCGGGGATGTCCTCTCTCCTCTCCCTGAGGGGCGGAAGGTTGAGGGGGAAAACATTGAGCCGGTAAAAGAAATCCTCCCGGAAGCTCCCTTCCCTGACCATCTCCGCGAGATCCCTGTTCGTGGCTGCGATGAAACGGATGTCAAGGCTCACCGATTTCTTGCTCCCCACGGGCCTGAACTCCTTCTCCTGGAGGACCCTGAGGAGCTTCGCCTGAAGCGCCAGGGGGAGATTGCTGATCTCATCGAGAAAGAGGGTCCCCCTGTTTGCCGTTTCCAGTATCCCCTTCTCTGTGGCGACTGCTCCGGTAAAAGAGCCCTTGAGATGGCCGAAGAGCTCGGACTCCATGAGGTTCTCAGGGATTGTGCCGCAGTCCAGCACAACAAAGGGCTGTTCCCTCCTGGCGCTGTTGTAGTGAATGGCCCTGGCAAAGAGCTCCTTTCCTGTCCCGCTCTCCCCGGTGATGAGGACCGTGCTTGCCGTGGAGGAGACTGAGGCCATAAGGGAGAAGACCTGCTGCATCGCTTTTGAACCGCCGATGATATTGTCGAGGCTGTAGAGGGCATTGATCTCGCTCCTCAACCTCATATTCTCAATGAGGAGCCTCTTTTTCTCAAGGCACCTGTCCACCACGTTGACCAGTTCCTCAGGAGTAAAGGGCTTCTCAATATAGTCATAGGCCCCGTATTTCAGGGCATCCACCGCGGTCTTCACTGTCCCGTAGCCGGTGATGATGATCACCTCAGTGTCGGACCAGGCCTCTTTTATCTCCTGGAGGAGCTCCATGCCTGAAGGCCCCGGCATAAGGAGGTCCGTAAGCACGAGGTCGTAATGCATCTCCCTGAGCCTTTTCAGCGCCTCCAGGCCGTTTTCCGCTGTATCCACGATATACCCCTCAGGGGAGAGGACCCTGAGACAGCTCTGCCTCACGATCTCTTCATCGTCCACTACCAGGATCTGTGGGGAAATAATGGTCATCTACCTGCCGAGGACCTCCCTGATCATTTCAGCGAGAAGATCGGGAGTAAAGGGTTTTTCCAGGTAATGGGCTGCGCCGAGAGAAATGGAATCCACCACATGCTCCACCGTGTTGTACCCGGTCATCATGATCACCGACACCTCGGGGTGTCCGGCCTTTATTGTCCGGAGAACCTCCATGCCGTCTATGCCGGGCATCTTCAGGTCAATAAGGGCGAGGTCGTATTCTGCCTTATCGAGAAGCTCCAGCCCCTCCCGGCCTGATGATGCAGTGTCCACCTCATACTCACCATCCAGTGCCCGCGAGCAGCTGATCCTCACGATCTCCTCATCATCGATAACGAGGATGCGGGGTTTTCCCATATCATGCCTCCAGTTTGATTGCCTTATTGATCTCTGCTTTAATCAATTGTAAAACATCGGGAAGGGTTATGGGCAGTCCATCGAGGAGGGTCCTGAGCTCCCTGGTATCGAAGCTGTAGGAAAAGCCGTCATTCTCAAAGGTGATACGGAAATCCCTGCCGGGATGAGAACCGATGAGGACCACCATGGTGGAGCCGATATCTCCGAGGGGTTTCCTGTCGATATGACTCAGCTGGAATTCAGCGGTGACCACAGTCCCCTTCCCCTGCTGCGACTCAATGGAGAAGAAGCCGTTGCAGGCCTCGGCAGACTGGGCCAGAAGGGGAATCCCCAGGCCCACCCTCCTCACCTCCTTGGTGGTGAAGAAGGGGTCCTTTGCCATCTCGCAAACCTCGCCGGACATCCCCCTGCCGTCATCCCTGACCCGGAGGATCAGCCTGTCATCCCTCCTCTTCACCGAAAGGGAGATCTCTATGTTCCGGGCGCCTGCCTCAAGGGAATTTTCAGCAATATCGAGTATGTGGAGGGAGAGGTCCTCCATGGATCAGATCACCGGGGCACCCCATACCCCTCCTCCTTCATGATTCCGTAGATCCGGCCTGCAATATCGAAGACCATGGCTGAGGTTGTGAAGATCGTAATCCGCTCTGCCTCCGCCCTTCTCACGGTCTCGGGCTCAGGGCTCCTGCCGTTGGGGATGAGAATGCAGGCAAGCCCCTTTATCACCGCCACAGCCACGATATTGGGATGGGTCTGAAGGGTGATCCAGAGCTCCCCTTCCTTGCTGTGGGCCATCACATCAGAGAGGAGGTCGCTGATGTAGCAGCCTGTTATTTCAGTATCCAGCTCACCGCAGACTTTCATCTCCAGGGAAAGCCTTGCCTCTAAGTCTCTAACTTTTATCATGCTCTTCCTTTGCAGCCGGCAGCTGGCCGCTGGTGGCTGCCTTTCCCTTCGTATATATGATTATCTCAAGGGTGGTCCCCTCTCCCACAACCGAGTCTACTCTCAGGAGATCGGCATTGCGCCTGATATTGGGAAGCCCCATGCCTGCGCCCCACCCCATCTCCCTGACACGCGGCGGGGCGGTGGAATACCCTTCCGTCATGGCCAGATCAATGTTCTCTATGCCCGGCCCCATATCGGTGACCGTGACCCGCACATCCTCGGCAGTAACCACATAGTGCATCATCCCCGCAGCAGCATGGATGATCACATTCATCTCAGCCTCAAAAGCGGCGATGGCAGCCCTCCGGGCAAGCTCCTGGGAAACGCCGAGACGGCTGAGCAGGGACTTCAGCTCACTCGATGCAGTCCCTGCATGGGTAAAATCCCCTCCGATAAGAGGGAAAATTCCCTCAGCAGGTCCTGAGCGTTCCATCACTCCCCCCGGCAGACCCTGAAGGGAAGCCTGATGAAAAAGCTCGCCCCCTTGTCCTTCCGGCTCCGGACCGTGATCTCCCCTCCATGCTTCTTGATGATGCCGTAGCTCACCGAAAGGCCGAGGCCTGTCCCCTTGCCCGGAGGCTTTGTGGTGAAGAAGGGCTCAAAAACCCTTCCCAGGATCTCTTCAGGGATGCCGGGGCCGCTATCTGCAAACTCCAGTTCAGCCATTTTCCCCTCAGCCCCTTCGACCGACCGGGAGACAATGCTGATATCCCCCCGCTCCTCCATGGCGTCCACTGCGTTGATCATAAGGTTCAGGAAGACCTGCTGAATCTGGTTGGGATCAACGCAGATCTCAGGGAGGTTCCTTTCCAGGTCCACATGGAAATGTACATTGTAGAACCGGGACTGGTTCTTCACCAGGGCCAGGGTGTTCTGGATGAGGGTGTTTATGTTCACCATGGAGCTCTCGGAGGCGGTCTTCCGGGAAAATCCGAGGAGCCCCTTCACGATCCGTGAACACCTCTCTGCCTGATCTATGATTACCTTCAATTCGTCCCTGTCCTGGATATTCTCAGGCGGGAGCCTCCTCATAAGGAGATGGGAGAAGGTGACAATGCCTGTCAGGGGGCTGTTCAGCTCATGGGCTACACCGGCAGCCATTCTGCCGAGAGAGGCAAGCTTTTCGGCATTGATCAGGTGCTCCTGGGCCTTGATGATCTCAGAGGTCTTTTTCCGGACCTCCTCCTCCAGGCTCTTGGCGCACTGTTCCATGTCGTCCCTGTACTGTATCAGCTCCCTGGCTATGACATTCAGGGATTCAGCCAGCATCCCCATCTCGTCACGGGAATGGAGATCCAGCCTCAGATCCGTATCTCCCTGCGACAGGGAATCCATGCTCCTGTTCAGAAGGGAGAGGGGTTTTGTTATCAGCCGGGCAAAGACAAAGTACGAAAGGGCGGATACGGCAAAGACAAAGAAGACGGCAAAGACAGCAAACTCATCCATCCCCGCTTCCGGATGCCTGAAAACAAAAAAAGAGGCCAAAACAAGGCCCACAAGCAGGATGATGGAGACAATGGCCAGGAGGAGCTTGTTCGCCAGGGTCATTTTCCGCATCACCATAATAATACCTTACCGGATATGAGGAGTCAAACGGATTTACAATAATAGCAAACCGGAATCCACCATCAAAAAAACTCGGAGTTTGGGCGGGGACGCATTCTCACTCATTCTCGCTTCGCTCCGAGGCACCGGGCCGTCTCACCGTTCCGGCGAGGCAAGACGGCCCGCTGAAACCGTTCGAATGCATCCCCGCGCAAAGTTGATGGTGGATTCTGGGCAAGACGGCAAAGTTGCATAGAAAGCCGATATCTGATAAATTACAGAAAGTCCTGTCCTTAGGCCGGGGCTTTCCATTGGGGCCTTGCCCCAACCTCGGGTAAACTACAAACATTATATGACCCAAGGGACTGCCGGCAGTTCCTGAGGAGGCAGAAATGAAGCCTTTATCCATTATTGTCCTGTTATTTTCCCTTTCCCTTTTCTTCATCCAGGGCTGCTCCCCCAAAAGGACGGTACGGCCTGCGGATGAGCAGACTGAAACCCAGCAGACCGGAGCGTCTTCAGAAGAAGGCCGTGAATCCCTGTCCGGCGAGGGGAAAGGCCCCTCCGAAAATATAACAGAGCGGCAGCTCTCGGAACTGAAGGAAGGGGAAGGCATCAAAGACGGCAGGGAAATAGAGTCAGGTCTCAGGGACATCTATTTCGACTTCGACAGCTACGCAGTGAGGGAGGACGCAAAACCGGCCCTCAGAAAACTGGCAGCTGCGCTCTCGCGGGACAAAAAACTCAAAGCGATCATCGAGGGATACTGCGATGACAGGGGCACAACAGAGTACAACCTCGGCCTGGGAGACAGGAGGGCGCTTGCGGTGAAGAGCTACCTCGTCTCCCTGGGAATCCCGTCATCAAAGATAGAAACCATCAGCTACGGTGAGGAAAAGCCTCTCTGCACAGAGCAGACTGAAGACTGCTGGACCAAAAACAGAAGGGCGCACTTCGTCCTCATTGAGGGGGAGAAATGATGGGACAGAAGTCAGAAGTCAGAAGTCAGAAGTCAGAAGTCAGAACACAGAACACAGACAGGAGAAGAGGCTGGGCTCTGGGCTCTGTACTCTGCGCGCTGGTTATATCCGGCTGCGCAACAGGCTCGGACGTGGATTCTCTGAGGAACAGCGTCTCCTCCCTTCAGGTTGACTCCGACAGCCAGAAGAAGGATATCTCCCGGATAAAGACCGAACTGTCGGAACTCTCCAGCGATGTATCCGGCCTGAAGGAATACTCCATCAACGCCATGAAGGAGAGCCAGTCCAGCCTTATGTCGCAGACATCGGACCTCTCCCGCGAGCTTCAGGCGCTGAAGGGCCGTTTTGACGAGTACAAATACTTCATGGACAAGACCACAAAGGAGCTCATGGCAGAAAAGGAGGTCCAGCAGGCGCGGATCTCAACCATGGAAAAGGAGCTCAGGGAGCTGAGGGGAGTCCCGGCAACAGGAAGCAAAGAACAGCCCTCAGCGCCTGCAACAGGGACCGCCCCCCCCCCTGCGGCAAACGCAGATGATCCCCGGATGATCTACGACAATGCCCAGGTGGAGATGCGGGAAGGCAGATATGAAGAGGGACGAAAGAAATTCGAAGGCTTCATCAAGAGCTATCCCCAGCACGCACTGGCCCCTAATGCCCAGTTCTGGATAGGAGAGACCTATTACGGTGAAAAGAGGTACGATGACGCCATCCTCTCCTATGAAACCCTCCTGAAGAAACACCCGGACCATGAGAAGGCCAGGGCGGCAATGCTCAAACAGGCTTACTCCTTCATAGAGCTGGGAGATAAAAAGACAGGACGGGTGATCCTGGAGAGGATCACGGAAAAATACCCGAAAACCAGAGAGGCGGATATGGCGGCAAAGAAGCTCTCTGAAATCGGCACTAAAAAGAGGCCCTGATTCCTCAATGAGAGACAGGTACGAACGGACCATAGATTACATGAGGATCTCCGTAACAGACCGGTGTAATCTCCGTTGCGTCTATTGCATGCCCTCTGAGGGGCTCAGCGATGCGGACAACAGGGAGGTCCTCAGCTATGAGGAGATCATCAGGATCGTAAAGGTTTCCGCCTCCCTTGGAGTGAGGAAGATCAGGATCACCGGGGGGGAGCCCCTTGTGAGGAAGGACCTCACCTACCTCATATCCGCCATCAACGCCATAGAGGGGATCGAGGACATCAGCCTCACCACCAACGGCATACTCCTGAAGCGGTTTGCCCGCCCCCTGGCAGAGGCCGGGCTGAAACGGGTGAACGTAAGCCTTGACTCCCGCAGGCCTGAGAGGTATGAGGAGATAACCAGGGGCGGAAAGATCGGCGATGTGCTTGAGGGGATCAGAGAGGCGGAGGAGGCAGGCCTCTTTCCGCTGAAGATCAACATGGTCCCCATCCGCGGGTTCAATGACGATGAGATAGAGGAATTCGCCCGTCTTACGCTTGAAATGCCCTTCCATGTGCGGTTCATAGAGTTCATGCCCATAGGAGGCCGTGACCTCTGGAGCCACGAAAAATACATATCCACTGAGGAGATCAAACAGAGGGTCTCCACCATAGCCCCCCTCATGCCGGTGAAACTCAGGAGGGCAGGACCGGCCCGGTACTTCCGCTTTGACGGAGCGCCGGGCGTCATAGGCTTCATCAGCCCCATCACCCACCATTTCTGCGACTCCTGCAACAGGCTGAGGCTTACCTCCGACGGGAAGCTCAGACCCTGCCTCTTCTCAGAGACGGAGATAGACCTGCGGTCCGCGCTCAGGCAGGGGGCGCCGGATGAGGAGATCAAAAAGCTCCTGAGGCTGACAGTTGAGGTCAAACCGGAAAAACACGACATCAACCACGAGAGGTCCTTCAACCACCTGAGACACATGTCAAAGATAGGAGGATAGCATGGGACATCCCCTGAAAAAACCTACTGGGAAATACACCTGGCAGGATTACCTCACATGGCCTGATGAGGAAAGGTGGGAGGTCATTGACGGAGTTGCCTATACCATGACTCCGTCACCTACCGAATATCATCAGAGGATTGCCGGCAACTTTTATGTGGCTTTGAGGGAGAGACTAAAAAACTACCACTGCCGGGCTTATATGGCCCCCCTTGATGTCTACTATGATGACCTCAATTTTGTCCAGCCCGATGTCTTCATTGTCTGCGACAGGAGCAAGGTAAGGGACAGGATTTATGGAGCCCCGGATCTTATTATTGAGATCATTTCACCTTCCACCTCTCTGAAAGACAAAAGGGAAAAGAAGAAACTCTACGAAAAATTCGGAGTAAAGGAATACATCATCATTCATCCCGAGGAACTGATAGTTGAGAGATACTATCTCACCGGAGAAAAATATCCAGAGGCGGAGGTCTTCGGTCCCTATGAGACCCTCCCGCTCTGTCTTTTCGAGGGTACTGAGATCCCCCTGTGGGAGGTCTTCGACCTTGATCTCCCGGAAAGCCGGGAGCAGTGACCGCATCCATTCCCGCATCAGTCGTCATCATCACCTGCAATGAGGAGAGAAACATCCGGGATGCCCTTGAAAGCGTGAAGAACTTCTCCGACATTGTAGTAGTGGACTCCTTCAGCGCCGACAGGACCGTGGAGATATGCAGGCAATACACCGAAAGGGTCTATCAGCAGGAATGGAAGGGGTTCGCCCGGCAAAAGCAGACGGCTGTGGATTACGCGAAAGAGGCCTGGGTCCTCATCATAGACGCCGATGAGAGGGTGACCCCGGAGCTCAGGGAGGAGATCATAAAAACCATACATCAGTGCCCGGAAAACGGTTTTTACATCCCCCGAAAAAACTTCTTTCTCAACAGGTGGATCAGGCACAGCGGATGGTGGCCTGACTACACCCTGCGGCTTTTCAGAAAGGGACAGGGACGACTCGATGACCGTGAGGTCCACGAAAAGGTGGTGCTCCAGGGAGAGACCGGATATCTGAAGAAGCCTCTGGAGCACCACACCTACAGGACCCTCTCTGAGTACATACAAAAGATGGAGAAATATTCAGGCCTTGCCGCACGGGAGATAACAAACAGAAAAAGCCCATCCCCTCCCTCGGTGCTCATGAAGATCACCTTCAGCCCACCTTTCACATTCCTGAAGATGTACCTCCTCAGGCAGGGGATCAGGGACGGAATGAGGGGATTCCTTCTGGCAATACTCTACAGTTTTTACACCTTCCTCAAATATGCGAAGGTCTGGGAAGAAAGGACGGCGGCAAAAAAATGAAAATCGGTTTTATTAAAAAAAAATTCGCACTCCACGGCGGGGCTGAAAGGTACCTCCAGACCCTTGTCAGGAGCTTCCTCAAAGAAGGCCATGAAATCCACATCTTCGCCAACAAATGGGCAGACGAAGAGGGTGTCAGGTTCCACAAGGTGGGGATCATCCCCGTCACCTCCTTCCTCTCCGTGACGAGCTTCAACAGGAACTGCCGGAAGGCCCTGGAAAAGACGGAGCCCATGGACTGCGTCATAAGCCTGGAGAGGACCACCTGTCAGGATATCTACAGGGCAGGAGAAGGATGCCATGCCGAGTGGCTGGCAATCAGGTCTCAGAGGGAGCCCTTTCACAAGCGGCTTTCTTTCAGGATCAACCCCCTGCACAGGTCCATGCTCGCCATCGAGAAGAGGCTCTTTACAGAGACGAAGAGGATAGTGGCCAACTCGGAGATGGTGAAGAGGCAGATCATGAAGCACTATGCCGTTCCGGAGGAAAGGATCACCGTTATTTACAACGGCGTTGACCTTGAGAGATTCTGCCCGGAAAACAGGGAGAGCTGGAGGCAGGAGGTCAGGGAAAGGCTCAAGATTGACGGGGACACGCAGGTGCTCCTTTTTGTCGGCTCAGGGTTTGAGAGAAAGGGCCTCCCTGTATTCATAGACGCCCTGGCGAAGCTGAAAGACAGGGAGTTCAAGGCCATGGTCATCGGCAAGGGAGACTCCTGCACCTACAGGTCCATCACCAGAGACAAGGGCATCGGCGACAAAATAGTCTTTATCGAGCCGAAGAAGGAGATAGAGAAGTTCTACGCAGCAGCAGACCTCTTTGTACTTCCCACCCTCTACGACCCCTTCAGCAATGCCACCATCGAGGCCATGGCCTCAGGCCTCCCGGTGATCACATCACAGAACAACGGGGCTGCTGAGATCATACAGGACGGACAGGAGGGTTATGTCCTCAGAGACCTGTCTGATGCAGAGGAGCTGGCAGAAAAGATCAGTCTCTCCCTTGAGGATCCCTTCTCCATGGGGATGAGAGCCCGTAAAAGGGCTGAGGAGTTCCCTATCGAAGAAGCGGTGACCCGGTTTATCGGTCTGATTGAAATGTCAAAAAAGGGATGACCCTTTTTTGACAACCCACCCGGCCACCCGGTTACAATAACAGGTGCTCACGATACTTCACACAGAAGCCTCCATGGGTTGGGGAGGACAGGAAATCAGGATAGTCAGGGAATCCCTCGGCATGATCAGGAGGGGCTACCGCGTGATAATCGCCGCCCCGGAAAAAAGCAGCATCCTGAAGAAAGCCAGGGAAGCAGGCATCACGGCATTCCCTGCTGAATTCAGAAAAAAGAGTATCCCCTGCATCCTCGCTATGAAGTCCCTCCTGGAAAGAGAGGGGGTTCAGATCCTCAACACCCACAGCTCTGCCGACAGCTGGGTGGCCACCATGGCCGCTAAAATCTGCAAAAAGAAACCCCTTGTCATCAGGACCCGCCACCTCTCAACCCCGGTCGGCACGTCTGTCCTCAGCCGCCTGATCTACGATACCCTCACCGATGCAATCATAACCACAGGCGAGGAGATCCGGCAGAAAATGATCTGCCGCAACAGGTTCAGGGGAGAGAAGATC
>JBAZFD010000041.1:0-10327 GCA_041653575.1 Thermodesulfovibrionales bacterium | reverse complement strand
CCCCGGCTTCGGCGAGAGAAGGAAGGCAATGCTGGAGGATATCGCAGTCCTCACCGGCGGCACCGTCATCTCCGAGGACATCGGACTGAAGCTGGAGAACGCGAAGATCACCGATCTCGGAAGGGCAAAGAAGGTCACCATCGACAAGGAGAACACCACCATTGTCGAGGGCGCAGGAGACCACGCAGCCATCCAGGGAAGGGTGAAGCAGATCAAGGCCCAGGCTGATGAGACCACCTCAGACTACGACAGGGAGAAGCTCCAGGAGAGGCTCGCAAAGCTCGTGGGCGGCGTCGCCGTCATCAACGTGGGAGCAGCCACCGAGGCGGAGATGAAGGAGAAGAAGGCCAGGGTTGAAGATGCCCTTCATGCAACCAGGGCAGCCGTTGAAGAGGGTATCGTCCCCGGCGGAGGAATCGCCCTGCTCAGGTGCGTCAAGGCCATGGACAGCCTCTCCCTTGATCACGACCAGCAGCTCGGCGTGAACATCGTGAAGAAGGCGGTGGAGGAGCCCATCAGGCAGATCATCAGGAACGCCGGAATCGAAAGCTCCATCATCGTTGAGAAGGTGAAGGAGAGCAAGGATGCAAGCTACGGGTACGATGCCTACAAGGAGGCATACGTAGACATGATCCAGGCGGGTATCATCGACCCCACCAAGGTCACCCGTTCAGCGCTCCAGAACGCTTCCTCCGTGTCAGGGCTGATGCTCACCACCGAGGTGATGATCACCGAGATCCCTGAGGACGACAAGAAGATGCCTGCAATGCCCGGCGGCGGCATGGGCATGGAAGGTATGTACTAAGATCAGAACTGCCAAGGGGGGCTTTGCCCCCCTCTTTTATTCTCCTTTTGACTTCCAATTCAGCCGGTCTTCTGATATTCTAAAGCTAAACCCTCAATCCAGGACATTCAGCAAATCATCATTATGACAGGTTGTAAGGTATTTTCCATGAAGAAAAATATTGCCATCATTATTGCAACCCTTCCCGTAGCATTCTTTGCCTACGTGGCCATCCAGCTCACCGTGCCCCTCAGCCTGGGGAAGCCTGTTGAGGTGGCGATCCCTGAGGGGACCACATACAGGCAGGCGATCACCATCCTGGACAGCCGGAACCTCATCAGGGACAGGTATCTCTTCCTCGCCCTGGGGAGACTGACAGGGGGGGACAGAAAGATCAGGGCCGGTTACTACACCTTCTGGGATCACATAACCCCCCTCCAGGTCTTTGATCGCCTGAGAAAGGGGAGGATCATAGAGTACGATATCACCGTTGTGGAGGGGGAAAGCCTCGCCGAGATAGGCCAAAGGCTTACGGCCAAGGGGATCCTGGCGCCTGACCAGTTCCACTCCCTTACCACGGACAGGGAGTTTCTCACCTCCCTCCAGATTGACGCGCCCAGCCTTGAGGGATACCTATTCCCCCAGACCTACAGAATCCCCAAAGGGGCCGCCCCAGGCTCGGTCCTGAAACTGATGGTGCGGAAGATGAGAGAAGAGTACTCCGCAGCGATGGTGAAGAGGACCAGGGATATGGGATGGACAGAGCGGGAGATCCTTACCCTTGCCTCCATCATTGAAAGGGAGGCGGTCATGGACAAGGAGAGGCCCATCATCTCGGCTGTCTACCACAACAGGATAAAGAAAGGAATGCCCCTCCAGGCTGATCCGACCGCCATCTACGGGGTGAAGAGCTACAAGGAGAAGATCACCCTGAAGGACCTGAAGAAGAAGACCGAATACAACACCTATGTCATCAAGGGGCTCCCTCCGGGGCCGATAGCCTGTCCCGGAAAGAAGTCTATTGTTGCGGCCCTCTATCCTGCCGAGGTCCCTTACCTCTACTTTGTATCCAGGGGGGACGGAACGCATTGGTTCACCAACTCCTTCTCTGAACATGAGGCCGCCATCCGGGAGGTCAGGGCCATGAGGGCTGCTGCCGGGGCGGTCCCCGAGGAAGAAGCGCCGGAGGTCAAAAAGGAGTTGCCATGATCAAGCGCAGGGAGACACAGACCATCAGGGTAGGAACCGTGGCAATAGGGGGCAGCAACCCCATATCCGTCCAGTCCATGACGAAGACCGACACCCGTGATGTGGAAGCCACGGCGGCGCAGATCCGGTCGCTCACCTCAGCAGGATGCGAGATCATCAGGGTGGCTGTCCCCGACATGGATGCTGCCACTGCAATAGGCCCTATCAGGAAGCAGGTCAGTATCCCCATGATCGCAGACATCCACTTCGACTGGAGGCTTGCCCTTGAGGCGATCAGCCAGGGCGTGGACGGGCTCAGGCTCAACCCCGGAAACATCGGGGCCTCCTGGAAGGTAAAAGAGGTTGTCACAGCCGCCCGGGAGAGAGGGCTGCCCATCAGGATCGGCGTCAATGCCGGTTCCCTGGAAAAGGAGCTCCTCCAGAAGTACGGGCACCCCACACCAGAGGCCATAGTGGAGAGCGCAGAGCAGCACATCAGGATCCTTGAGGATTTTGGGTACAACGATATCAAGGTCTCCCTCAAGGCCTCCAATGTCTCCATGACCATAGAGGCCTACACCCTCTTTTCAGGAAAATACGCCTACCCCCTTCACATCGGGATATCCGAGGCAGGCCCCTCCTTTACCGGCATGATCAAGAGCTCTGTGGGCCTCGGCATACTCCTCTCCCGCGGGATCGGCGACACCATGAGGGTCTCTCTTACCGCCGAACCTGAAGAGGAGGTCCGGGTGGCCTTTGAGATCCTCAAATCCCTGGGCCTGAGGCAACACGGCGCTGATATCATTTCATGCCCCACCTGCGGCAGGTGCCAGATAGACCTGAAACCCCTGGCAAGACAGGTGGAGGAAATCCTCAGGGAGGTGAAGGAGCCGATCACCGTGGCTGTCATGGGCTGCGTGGTAAACGGCCCCGGCGAGGCCCGCGAAGCTGATTTCGGTATAGCCGGAGGCAAAGGCATGGGCCTCGTCTTCAGGAAGGGTGAGGTGGTAAAAAAGGTGCCGGAAGGGGAGCTCCTGAGCGCCCTCCTGCAGGAGATTCGCTCTTCCGGGGGCGCATGATCGGCAACCTGAGCCGGCAGATAGACTCTCGCAGAGATGCCCTTGATTCTTACCGGCCCTTCTCTCCTCATCCTTAGCCCCTCTGTTGCAGACTTGCAATTCCCTGAAAGGCTTTGATAGAGTTTTCTGTCTTAAAATCATTGTGAGGTGATGCCGATGTCTGAGTTCAAAGGGGTAACGGTTGTCAGGAAGGCGAATGTCTATTTCGACGGAAAAGTGACGAGCAGGACCATTGTGTTCGATGACGGATCAAAGAAAACCCTTGGGATTATGCTCCCCGGCGAGTATGAATTCAATACAGCCGACAAGGAGATCATGGAGATCCAGTCAGGTGAGCTTGAGCTCCTCCTTGCCGGAGCAGAGACCTGGAAGGAGATAAAGGGCGGGGAGGCCTTTGATGTCCCTGCAAACTCCTCTTTCAAAATGAAGGTAAAGACCGTCACAGACTACTGCTGTTCCTTTGTGAAATAGCTTCCATCCATCACTTTCCGCAGACAGGGGAGTGAAAGAATCATACACACCATATCAGTCTCAAGGAGGTTTCAGATGGCAGACGTGAAGATCGATCTTTCAGTTGATGCAAGAGGCGCAGCCTGTCCCGGTCCCCTCATGGAGCTTATCAAGGCAATGAAGTCCTCAGATGTGGGAACTGTCATTGAGATCCTCTCATCCGAAAAGGGCACCACCGTTGATGCCCCGGCCTGGATCAATAAAGTCGGCCAGGAGTTCATCGGCGTTGAGGAAAAGGATGGCTACTGGAGCATCCTCGTCAAGAAAATAAAATAAAGTCTTCAGGCAATTCAGCCTCTTCTTGCTGTTGCATGAACCGAAAGAGGAGAGAGGCCCAGAATCTTCAGGGTATCTCTCCTCTCATTCCCTGCCTTGATATGATTATCCAAGATCGAAGGTAGTGACGCCGAAGATACGGTCTGTGGCTATCGGCGGCTTTCCCTGTGTATACATCAGCGGAACTCTCACGGCCAGCCCGCTCAGCCTTTTATCTTCATCTCCAGTATCCTGTCGAGATGGAAAACCCTCTCCTCCATTCTGGTGAGGCAGAATCCCCTGAGGCCGCGGAATTTTCTCCCGCTGTATTCCATCTCTCCCACAAAAGAGGGCCTGATCATCCTCCTGGATTTCTCGTCCTTTGTCTTGAGGTAGAGGATATCCAGCTCCTTTTTCTCCCTGATTGCCTGTTCGATGAGGGAGATGCGCTCCTCCAGCGGTTGAAGGGCCCTGGCCTGTTTGTACTGGTATCGCGTGACAAACTCTACCACCCGCCGGTCCATGAGAATATGTTTTTTCATGATCGGCTTTCTGAGAACAATACCATCAAGGCTGGTGCAGCGGGAAAGCGCCACGTAGAGCTGGCCGTGGGAAAAGGTCCCCCTGCCTATGTCTATGACAGCCCTGTCGAAGGTGAGGCCCTGGCTCTTGTGGATGGTCACTGCCCAGGCAAGCTTCAGGGGGTACTGGGTAAACCTGCCCACCACCTCTGAGGCAACCCTTTTTTCCTCCTTCTGGTAATGGAACTCGAACATCTCCCAGGTGTGGGGCAGGATATCCACCTGGTCCCCTTCAGGCAGCTCCACCCTGATCCTGTCCGGCTCGTCCTTTCTCTTTTCAATCGAAAGGACCCTGCCGATACTGCCGTTCACCCACCAGCCCTCGGGGTCATTGGTGAGGAGCATCACCTGTGCGCCCTTCTTCACGGTGATCTCAAGACCTGTGGGAAGATCCTTTCGTTCAAAGTCGCCCTCGACCCTGCCCTGATACCGGTGCTCTTTTCCCTTCAGACCCGAAAGCCTTTCGGTATTGATAACCTCAGCAAGGTCATTCGTGGTGGTAAGGGTAATGGCGAGCCCGACCTCATCGCGGAAATCAGGGAAGTATCTCCTGTTGATCTCCGCTATCTCCTCGTCCGTTGCGGTGTTGTTCCTTATGGCGTTGAGCAGTGTCAGGAAACCCTCGTCCCTCTGGCGGTAGACCTTTTCGAGCTCCACGAACTCCATCTCCAGCCCCTCTGCGAACACCTCTGAGTCGAAGAAATAGGGGCTCCTGTAGTGGAGGCTGAAATAGGATTTCTCCCTTGAGGTGACCACAGGCGGGAGCTGGTAGAGGTCGCCGATGAATATCATCTGTACGCCGCCAAAGGGGAGGAGCTTCTTCTTCCCGTATATCCTGAGGAAGATGTCCATGCAGTCCAGGAGGTCCGCCCTTACCATGGATATCTCGTCTATCACAATCGCCTTCAGCTTCCTGAAGAGCGTCTTGTCTCTCGGGGAGATAGCCTTCACCTTGTCGGGCGTTATGTCAGGCCTGAAACCGAAGAAGGAGTGGATGGTCTGTCCCTTCACATTGACCGCTGCAACGCCTGTGGGAGCGAGGACAGCAATCTCCTTCTTCGTGGTCTTCCTGAAGTGCTGGAGCAGGGTGGATTTTCCTGTTCCCGCCCTGCCGGTGATGAAGCAATGCCGGTCTGTCTCCTCCATGATCCTGAGGGCGCGGACGAACTGTTCGTTGAGCTCCATTCCTTTTGATTTCTGCATAGCCATGAGATCTGATGATTATACCTCAGGCCTCAGCATTTCTTCGCCCTCCTCTATCTCTGGTAATATAAGAATCATGGGAATGGAAGGGATCAGCAAGAGGCTCCTGACCTGCGAGGTCAATAAGGGCGACTGGGTGGTTGTCTATTCAGACTCTGACTGGAGGCCCCTCTTTTACGGCAAGGTGGAGGAGATAAGGGAGAGTGACCTCCTGCTTATTGCCCGGTGGGGCGGCAAGGCCAGGGGAGGTTACGAAAAGGTGATGAGGAGAGTCTGTGAAGTCTACAGGAGGGAGGCAGAGGCAGGCGCTGCTTACCACCGGAGACTGGAAGCGCAGATCCGGAAAACAAGGGGAAGAGGAAAAGGCCGGACTTAACCCAGGCGGCTTATTGAAAGAGCAGGGACTGACCCCTGATCTCTTTCCTCTCCAGGGCCTCAAATATCTTTATCCTGCCGTACTCGCCGTCGTATCCGGGAGCAATATGGACCTCGCCCGTTCTCATCCGGCTGATCCCTTCCCTGATAACCGGTGAGCCCGCCCGCTCAATCTCCTCAAGAGGCGCGTCCATGAGGATATGAAACTCATTCCCCAGCCCCTCAAGGAGCTTCATGTAGGCATTGTTGACTCCCTTGGTGTTCACGCCTGCCTGCATCGCCTCCGCTATGATCTCAGGCAGAGGGATGATAGAGGTGTACGAGGGCGCATCCTTGGGCCTGACACCCTCGGGCCTGTCGGCGAGCTTTTCCACCCTGTGCATCACGCCCACGGTCACCCTCTTGCCGCAGACAGGGCAGAGGTAGTCGTGGCTGATCGTCTCTGTAGGGGTGAGGCTGATCCCGCAGTCCCTGTGACCGTCGTAGTGGTACTTTCCCTCTTCAGGGAAAAACTCTATTGTCCCGAGAAACCCCTTGCGGGAAGATATGGCCTCTCTCATTGCGCTGTATGACAGCTCGGTGTCGAAGCAATTCGCCTCCCTCCCGATTTTTGCCGGGGAGTGTGCGTCTGAGTTGGAGATGAGGGTGATATTGTCCAGGCCGGAGAGCCTCCAGTTCATGAGCGGGTCAGAGGAGAGGCCTGTTTCGATCGCCTTTATGTGGGGCGTGAGCTCATCAAAGCACTCCTCCATGGAGTCGAAGCCGGACATGGCGCCGAAGACGGAGAAGTGGGGCGTCCAGGCGTGAGCAGGAATAAGCATCGCCTCATCAGAGGAATCGAGCACGATCCTCAGGGGCTCCTTTGCGTCAAGCCCGAGTATCGGCCTTCCGTCCGCCTTCAGGTTCCCTATCCTGGAGAGGGCAAGGTTGATCCTCGCCGCATCGGCAAAATCAGACGCAAGGACAATGGCATGGACCTTCCGGGTTCTGTCATTCTTCCTGTAAATGCAGCTTATCTCTGCGGTAAGCATGAACCGCACCTCAGCCCTGCATAACTCCGGCACATCCCCTGTCTCAAACTCCTCCCTCAGCCTGAAGAGCCCCGTTCCGGCAGGCTCCAGCTTTTCCTGAAGCTCTGCAAGCCAGGCAGGATGGGTGAAGTCGCCGGTGCCGATGACGGTGACCCCCTTGAGCTGCGCCCACCGGCTGATCATCTCAGGAGACATGTCCTTGCTGGTAGCGCGGGAGTATTTTGAATGGATATGAAGGTCAGCAATAAAACGCATGGAAAGGATTATACCACGGACGCCTCAACCGGCGGGGATGCCCCTTATTTGTCTCTGCCGGAGGTGCGTATTCCTGTCATTTCGGACACTGATTCCGAGGGAACCGATCAGCCTCCAAAAATCTGTACGTTCCTGCTGTAAGCCCTGCCCGTTGGATTCGCGATTCAGACCGGATTCGGCCTGGAAGTGACACTTACAGCCCTTTTTTGAAAATTGAAGAGTACAACTGGTAATGACCATTAGGAATATTACTTCCACACCTCAACAGGCTGGAAAGCATGCTATACCCATCTCTGGTTTTCTGCTTGTTTTTTAACTTGTTTTCGGTTATATATGTAATAAAGATGGTGGACAGTTAAGGGCTCGGCAAAATGTGTTGGCTCTGTGAAATGGACTTTACGTGATGGGCACCTAATCTTACAAAGGGGGTATTTGAAGATGGCTACTCTACAAAAAATGAATCTGCTAAAATTTGCCCTCCTATCGATCATGTTCCTTGGTGGTTGCAGTGCAAATCATTATTCTATTCACCGGGAAGATCATCTTGATTCTGATGAATCCATGGTAATCGCTGTGGATGCAAAGCAGAGATTGCTGCTCAGCAATGTAATTACAAGAACAACTGAGGCCAGGTCAACCACAGATCCCGCAGCAGCCAAACTACTGACTACTGAGAAAATTCGGCGTTACTGTGCTGAACCAAGTCCAGACGTTTTTTCCGTGTTAAGCCAAGCGGCTAGCGGTGGCGGCAGTTTCGGGCAAACAGCTAACTCTATGAATATCGCGTTGCAGGCAGCATTTTCCAGCAGCGAAGCTGGATCTACCATACCACGCACACAAACTATCAATATGCTGAAAGAAATGATGTACCGCACCTGCGAAAGCTATTTGAACGGGCAGATCAGCGATTTTGAATATCCAATTATCGCGGCGAGGGACCAGCGAATCATGACATCAATCTTGGCAATTGAGCAATTGACTGGTGTCATCCTCCCAAAGCCTGTGGTTATTGCCGCAACCGGGAGCGCTTCTACAGGCCAGTCGACAAATGATGCGATCGTGAGGCTGGATGATGCCAACAAAAAAGTTGCTGAGAAAAAAAATGCTTTAGAAATAGCACAGAAAGAGTTTTCTGAGATCGATCAGCCGAAGGGCTCTTGTGACGTATTGGTTAATAAAGCATCTGGAGAGCTAACAGCAGATGAAAAGACAAAACTGCAGAAATGTACCGAGAAGAAAAACAACCTCACCAAGGCAGAAAAAGACTTAACAGATGCTAAGGATCTTTATGACGCAATTATGAATCTTGCAGGTAAGCCTGGCGATTCTTCAGCAATAACGAGTGCTACCTTGCCATCACCATCACCCGCGACAGAGATAGATAAACAAATCGAAGAGGCCAGATCCCAAACCATAGAGGGTGTTGCCAATGTTGTTAGGGATATCGTTTCAATGTCCTTTCGACAGGAGGATGAGACCTCATTTTTTTGCTATCGCGCCTTAGACCAAAAAATGTCTAACGTATATGACTCCTGTCTTAACTTTATTAGCGCAAAGGTAGAAAATGAGGCCGCTCGACTTGAGCGTGAAACTCATGACACCCGTGAGAAACTGGACGCTTCGAAGAAGCAATTATTCGATAAGTTTTGGGAGAAAATAAAAAAAGACTCAGATCAAGTAGTCCCAGAGAAGGTCGCAATTTTAATTGATAAGGCGTTTCCTGCCTCTGCCTCTATACCTATGCCGCTTAGAAACAAGCTGGATAGGATGAAGCAGCGAGCCGAGAAGAAAAAAATATGGGCTATCTTTCGTACGATAGAGTCTTGGGCTATCGACGAACTTCTCAAAGATTAACCACTAAAATAGGAGAGCACTATGAGGGATATCGCTATAGTAATTGCAGAAAAAGAGGGTGGGTTGGAAGCCGTTCTTGAGGACTCAGGGTACTCTATTATTCCTGGGACTGTACGGCAATTTACATCATTGACTACTTTCTCAGACAATACATCGAAAGTCTTCGGCACGATCAAAACAGGGGAATCAGGCTGGATAGCTTTAGCAGAATATGCATAGCTAAACTTGTTAGTTTGCTCCTTTTGGGGCTGACTACGAACTTTTTGGCCACATCGTAAGCGCGAAGGTCTCTGAATCGTTTGAGAGACGTCAATTTTTGGCCGTTCTGAAAGACGAATCTAATTCAGATAGGTGGTGTTAAAATGGGACAGCTGGAGCATGATATCTTAGAACTGGCAGACGCATACAAAAATCCTGATGAGTTTTTTAATGCCATTGAAACAAAAATCATTGGGCAGTCATCAGAGGATAGTGGAAATACCTTTAATACGATTGGGAATATATTATTCAATGCCTCATATTTTGAATTGGCCTTGAATTCATGGAATAATGCCCTGAAATATTTTACTGTAATTGATAACAAAGCTGGAATATCTGGCATCTATATAAACATGGCGAATACGTACATTAGCCAGGATGATTTCATAAAGGCTTACGAGTATTTCGAGAGGGCCTTGACGATTGCGCAGATGACTAAAAATAAAGCTATTTTAGAACTGAGATGTTATGCTGGATTTGGCATTATATCCAATAGTCAGGGAGAATATAGAAAGGCTATTGGATATAATGAGAGGGCACTGAAAATTGCAGAGACTATAGGAGATAAGCCTGCCGAGGCCGGGTTATGCCGGAATTTAGGCGATAATTTTCTCAATCTTGGAAATTTTCTTCAGGCAATCGAATTTTATCAGAGATCACTAACAATCGAACAGGCTAATGGAAATAATCTTGGACAATCATTATCTTATGCAAATCTGGGAACGGTATGCGTTAACTCAGGAAAATACAAAACAGCTATTGACCATTATGAAAAAGCTCTTGCTCTTATTAGTGACAATGAGGGCAAAGACAGCAAGGTGATTGAATCAACATGCTACTCAGGTTTAGGTAATGCATTTGGACACTTGGGAGAATACAGAAGGGAGATAGAGTATTACGAGAAGGTTCTCAAGATTGCTTATGATATTGCTGACAGGGCTTTAGAATTGAGAA
>JBAZFD010000040.1:3628-10437 GCA_041653575.1 Thermodesulfovibrionales bacterium | reverse complement strand
TTTCTGTCAGGAGCTCACCTTCCCTCACCTGAAGGCTCCCCTCCTCCATCCGTAACCTTCCTTCCCTGACCATCATCTCCCCTCTTTCAATCAGCATGGCTCCGTCTTCAGCCATTGCTTCATCGGCGGCAGCCTCACTGAAGGCGGTTCCGGAGAGCAATAGCAGCGGCACAAAGACAACAGAGATCAACGACGCAGAGATCTTTTTCATTGTTCTTCCTCCTTGCAGGAAATTTGATGCGACCTTCGTCACAAAACCTCAATGTTGCGCAAAGGACACAGTCAGAAAAAGCGGAGACCGACAGGCTTCAGATCAGTGTTGTTGTCTCTTCACCTCCCAGGATCATTAGTGTGTGCAGAGGTCTCTGTACTTCGGGACAAGACAGTCGGGGAAAGGGGGCTGTTGAGAAAATTATATCAGCATATTCCCTCTTTCAGAACTCACACCCCTCGGAGGATGACAGAATCTGCCAGAAACGTCCCTTCCCCTCCCTTGCCTTCAACTGACAGTTGTGGTAGCATTCATCCTTGAAATAAAGGGGCTATGTCTTAGCCGATCAGAAACAGGAGGAACTATGAGCAGTTTACCTAAATGTCCTAAATGCGGTTCTGAATACACCTATGAAGACGGGACGCTCTATGTCTGCCCGGAATGCGCCCATGAATGGGCACAGGATGCGGCAGCCGAAAGCGCCGAGCAGAAACGCCTGGTGCGCGATGCCTTCGGGAATGAGCTCCATGACGGTGATACGGTCACGGTCATCAAAGACCTGAAAATAAAAGGCTCTTCATTGGTAGTTAAAGTTGGAAGCAAGGCGAAGAATATCCGTCTCATTGAAGGAGACCATGATATTGACTGCAAAATTGACGGCATTGGCGCAATGCAGTTGAAATCGGAATTCGTAAAGAAGGCATAACCGAGCGTCGTCCCGGAGCTATCCTTTATCGGCTGAAGCAGAGGGACGGTTTTCACCGTCCCTTTCCCGTCTCTTGACTCTCCCTCCCTTTGGGTCTATGATTCTCAAAAAGGCTGTCACCCGTAATCAACAACTGCTGCATATTGTTAAGCAGCTCTGCCGTAAATCTGCAAGGAACGCAAAGAGGAGGATGCCATGGTTCGCATGACAGATCGGTTCCTGACGCTGTCCCTGGCTTTTTGTGCTGCAACAGCTCTCTCTTTTGCTCAGACTGCGATGGCGCAGAATGCCCCTGGGCAAAAACAGTCACAGCAGCTCGCAAATCCGGCCTCTGAAAACTGCATCAGGCAGGGCGGCAGCCTGGTCATTCTGAAACACGGCGACGGCGGTGAATACGGCGTCTGCGTCTTTGCAGATAACCGGCAGTGCGAGGAGTGGGCCATGTTCCGCGGCGACTGCCCGGTCGGCGGCATTGCGGTAGCGGGCTACCGAACCCCGGCAGCCCGTTACTGCGGTATCACAGGAGGGAACTATCAGGCAAGGGGCAACAACAAGACAGGCGAGGAACAGGGGACCTGCTCCTTCAGGAATGGCCGGAGCTGCGATGCCTGGGATTATTTTGCCGGGAAATGCAATCCCAACGCCGACACAGCGCAATCGTCCTATCATGACCCCTTTGCCTATTGCGCAGCAGTGGGGACCATTGATGCGCCTGATGGTCGCTACAAAGGGGCCAGGATGCCGGACTCCCTTATCCAGGGCATGATCCGTCAGGGGATTGTATCTGCTGATGCGCCTCCGGAATTCCGGGAGAATGCGGTCTGGCGGTGCATGAATCATAGCCTCTGGGTTTGCCATTTCGGCGCCAACATCCCCTGCCTTGAAAAGGCCGATATGGAACAGGCGCCGACCTCAGCGATGAAAGACTATTGCCAGGCGAATCCCTCAGCTGAGATCATCCCGGCTGCCGTGACCGGGCGGGCAACGGTGTATGAATGGGTCTGCCACAGGGGGAAAGCCAAGGCAATCAAAGAGATCCTCACGACTGACCCGCAGGGGTACCTTGCCGAATTTTGGTATAAACTGAATCCCTGAACCGGAGATGCACGCCGCAGTAGAGAGGGCAGCGAGGGAATGCTCCAGCCTGAATTCACCTCTTCAGCAGAGTCAGGCGGCTGGGGGAATAGAGGTTGAAGCTGTGGAACGCGCAATTTTCTATGGATCTCCTATAGTGCGATTGCCAGGGGTTAGATTGCATTGAAAGGTTTTCTGTAATAGAATTGTCCTAAGAAAGGGAGGTCGAAATCAGAGACGGGAAGTGTTTCCCGAAGGGAGAGACATAACATGTATGTAGCTACCAGGATGTTCCTCACGAAAGGGGTTGGACAGAACAAGGAGAAACTGGTGAGTTTTGAGCTCGCGCTTCGTGCTGCGCAGCTCGCCTCTTTCAATATCGTCAGGATATCGAGCATCTTTCCTCCTCGCTGTGAAATTATCACCATGAGGAAAGGGATTAAGGAATTGAAGCCGGGACAGATTATCCATATGGTCCTTGCCGAGGCATCGACTAACGAACGCCACCGCCTCATAGGCTCTTCCATAGACGTGGCTATACCCAATGACCGGGACCGTTTCGGTTATCTCTCGGAACACCACAGCTTCGGCGACGATGACAAGACGACCGGCGACTATGCCGAGGACATTGCGGCCCAGATGCTGGCAACAATCCTTGGCGTGAAGTTTGACGTTGAGGAGAGTTACAACAAGCGTCTTGACCAGTGGAAGTTGAGCGACCAGATAGTCAAAACGCGCAACATCACACAAACGAGCGTCGGCAAGAGCGGAGTCTGGACGACCGTTGTGGCTGCCGCTGTTCTGCTGCCGTGAGGGCATGATGAGCGGAAGCGGATACCTCAGGACAAAACCGATAAGGCCAAAGAACATCTTCAGCGGGATCTCTGCCGCTGAATTGATAGAAGAGACTTTTTTGGCCTATAACGCCGGACGTCTCCGTGAGGCATGCCGCCTTTTCACCAGAAAGATGCTTGAACCTGATGTAACCGTGGGGCTGAGCGTCACAGGAGCCCTGACGCCTGCCGGTCTCGGCATGTCCTCTCTTATTCCCCTGATAGAGTCCGGGTTCATCGATTGGATCGTAAGCACCGGCGCGAACCTCTACCATGATACCCATTTCGCACTGGGGCATACTATGCACCCGGGCAGTCCCTTTCTCGACGATCGGAAACTCCGGCAGGAAGGGGTCATCCGCATCTACGACATCCTCTTTGATTACAAGGTCCTCCTCTCTACCGATGCTTTTTATATGACGATACTGAATGAGCCTGAGTTCAACAGGGAGATGTCGACAGCGGAGTTCCATTACAGGATCGGAAGATATGTCAACGAGCTGGAAGCCCTCCCTGGCGTGGGCAGGGTGAGTGTGCTGGCAGCGGCTTACAGGGCTGGCGTGCCGATATACACGTCATCCCCCGGTGACAGTTCCATCGGGATGAATGTAGCCAGAGTTGTGCTGGATGGCAGCGGGCTCCGCCTGGACGTGGCCAGGGATGTAAACGAGACAGCAGCTATCGTGCTGGGCGCCAAGGAAAAAGGGAAGAGCGCCGTCCTCATGCTGGGAGGCGGGTCTCCGAAGAATTTTGTGCTCCAGACCGAGCCCCATATCCAGGAAGTCCTGGGGATTGAAGGGGCAGGCCATGATTACTACCTCCAGCTCACTGACGCCCGTCCTGATACGGGAGGCCTCTCTGGGGCCACGCCAAGCGAGGCGGTGACCTGGGGTAAGGTAGACCCCGAGCAACTCCCCGATGCCGTTGTCTGTTACGCGGATACGACCATAGCCCTGCCGCTTCTGACTGCCTATGCTGTCGCCTCCCGCGCGCCCCGGTCTCCTTCCAGGCTGTACGATCGGCGCGAGGAGCTCTATCAGCGGCTTCTCGAAAAATATTCGGAAGCGAAAAAAAAGGTGTGATTCTCCTTCCGCCGAATAATTTCCTCTCCCTCCCGGAAGAATGGTCGGGACTCGAACAATCCAGGGTGGTGGTCCTTCCTGTATCCTATGAGCACACAACAAGCTTCGGAAAAGGCACGGCATCAGGTCCTGAAGCGATCCTGGAGGCCTCCGGACAGGTGGAGCTCTACGATGAGGAATTGGATGCAGAAATTTATACACTGACAGGAGGGATTGCCACGCTTACCCCCCTGAACCCCGGCGGCAATGATGCCGTTGCCGTGGAATCGATAGGGGAATGCGTCCACGGCCTGATCGAAAAAGACAAGACCGTCATCTGCATCGGCGGCGAGCATACAATTTCCATAGGCGCTGCCCGTGCATACTCTGAGCGATATCCGGACCTCTCAATCCTCCAGTTAGACGCCCATTCAGACCTCAGGAAAGAATACGAAGGGAACAGATACAGCCATGCATGTGTCATGGCCAGGGTTTATGAGTTCAATAAAAACATCGTACAGGTCGGCATAAGAAGTCAGTGCAGGGAAGAGGCCGGTTTCATAAGGCAAAAGAAGATCAATACCTTTTATGCATGTGATCTCAAGGGCAGGCGTTACGGTTCAGATCCATATGCATGGCACGATGCGGTCATCGGTTCCCTCAGGGAAAAGGTCTGTCTGACTATAGACTGCGATTTCTTCGATCCCGGGCTTATACCCGCTGTGGGGACACCAGAGCCGGGCGGATTCGGGTGGCATGAGACCATCTCTTTCCTGCGCAATCTTGCTGAACGGCGCAGGATAGTCGGGTTCGACATCACGGAGCTGTCGCCAATACCCGGCCTCATCCATCCCCAGTTTGTCATGGCGAAACTGATCTATAAGCTGATAGGGTATATTTTTTTTCGCTCACATAGTGCAGATTGATTGATAAAACCCCTCGTAACTATTCAGCAAAATCAGTTGCACGGCAATCTGGGTTCTGATTGTGCATTGCCGGGGCAAAATCAGCTGTCTTGCTGTCCGAATGGATCAGACATATTTGTCCGGGTTGCTCCGGAGCGGTATCCGAAATATGCACCTACGGCAGAATATTCACCTCGGTCCCGACCTTGATCGTCCGTGCCAGTTCCAGGCCGCCCTCGTTATCCATCACAAAACATCCGCCAGTCACCCGCCTGCCGACCCGTTGCGGGTTGTTGTTGCCATGGATACGGTAGATGGCCCCTTTTTTCGTTCTGTGAGAGAGCGAGATCTTGAAGGGCCCCATGTAGTTCAGGGGATTGCCGGGAGGAACCGCCTTCGGGAGCTCAATGCCGCGCTCGCGGAACACAGAGCGGGAATAGGCGGTCGGGTACCACCAGGGATTGAAGCTGATGGCTGTTACTTTGCCGATGCCTGTCGGGTAGGTCTTCAACCCGCGCACCACAGTGCCGACCGGGTATTCCCTGAGCTTGACCAGCCTGTCCGCATCGCCCCGTTCGTAGAGGGTCAGGAGTTCGCCTTTGATACTGATCTCGATGTAGTAGCGCGGAGGATTTGTGGCCGGACCGGACTCTGTCGCCAAGGGCGTTCCAGCCGCCGGGACCGGCAGCGGCAGGCAGATGATCAACAGCAGGACGATGGTGCTCAGTGTGTTCAGAAATAGCGGCATGGCCTGACGTAACCTCGTGCAGCGGTAGTCCGGGCTGTCAGGTCGTGTTACCGGAGAGAGCCCCGCGCCTGCTTTATCAGATGAAATTCCCCTCGCCAAAGCTTTACTCCTTTGAGCTTCTGAGCGGCCTGCTGACATTACTTTTATTCTATCAGGAAAGGGAGGCCTGTGGCTGTTGTGGAAACAACACGCAGAGAAGGAAAATTTCCTGCTGTTCCATGAGATCTCGACTGGGGCCTGGCTTTCAGATATGCATTTGATGAGGCCTCATAAAGATGCCTGGACTGTTTCTCCTCATGACAACCCTATAATATTTCTGGTAGAATTCCGGCAATGTTTTTCCAGCAGCTCATCAACGGACTGACCCTGGGAGGGGTCTATGCCATAATCGCCATAGGGTACACCATGGTCTACGGGATCCTGGAGCTGATCAACTTCGCCCATGGAGAGGTCTACATGCTGGGCGCCTACCTGGGGATCATCATCCTCGGGTTCCTCACCGCAGCAGGGCTCACAGCGGTGAGCCTCCCCCTTTCCCTCATCCTCACCCTGGTCCTGGCCATCGCCTTTTCCTCAGCCTACGGCTTTGCCATGGAAAAGGTGGCCTACAGGCCCCTGAGGAAAGCGCCCAGGCTGAGCCCCTTCATCAGCGCCATAGGGATCTCCATCTTCCTCCAGAACTTCGTCATGCTCACCCAGGGTGCCACAGATAAGGTCTTCCCCTACAGGTTCGGCAACGCAGGCTTTCAGGTCATGGATCTGCGCGTTACCTACCTCCAGCTGGCAATCATCCTTATCTCCGGCGTGATGATGCTCGGGCTTCACCTCTTCATCGGGAAAACAAGGCTGGGAACGGCGATGAGGGCCACAGCCCAGGACAAGACCATGGCCTCCCTCGTGGGGATCAATGTGGACACCGTCATATCCGCCACCTTTATCATCGGCGCTGGGATGGCGGCAGTGGCCGGTCTGATGGTCGCCTCCTACTACGGGCTGGTGAACTACTCCATCGGGTATGTGGCAGGGATCAAGGCCTTCACCGCAGCGGTGATGGGAGGGATCGGGAGCATCCCCGGCGCGATGCTGGGGGGCATACTCCTGGGGCTCATCGAGAGTCTTGCAGCAGCCTATATATCCAGCGAATACAAGGACGCCTATGCCTTTGTGATGCTCATCGTCATCCTCATCATCAAGCCCTCGGGCATCCTGGGAAAATCCCAGGAGGAGAAGGTGTAGGATGGACAAAAAGACGGTCTTCTCCACAGCAACGA
>JBAZFD010000040.1:0-3618 GCA_041653575.1 Thermodesulfovibrionales bacterium | reverse complement strand
CCGCAATACTCCTCCTGCCCTTCAGGGGGCTTGAGGCAGCAGGCATTGCCTTTGTGGCTGTCCTTGCAGGTCTTCCCCTCATCGGCCTTCTCAGGAAGATGAGCCAGGGGGAGGCAAAGAGCCTGTCCCCGGCAACCCTCGGGCTGAAGAGACAGTACCTCTGGCTTGTCCCGCTACTCACGATCATCTTTGCCGGGCTGCCGCTCATGGTGAAGGACTACTATCTTGATATCCTGGTGATCTCAGGGATCTATATGCTCCTGGCCTTCGGCCTGAATGTAATCGTCGGTTTCACCGGCCTGCTGAACCTGGGATTCGCCGCCTTCTACGCCATTGGGGCCTATTCCTACGCCCTCCTGAATACACGGCTGGGGCTCGGGTTCTGGGAGGCCCTCCCCCTTTCCACAGCCATCACCGCCTGTGCAGGTTTTCTCCTGGCCGTACCCGCCCTCAGGCTCAGGGGTGACTACCTGGCCATCGTGACCCTCGGATTCGGTGAAATAACCCGACTGGTGCTGAACAACTGGGACAGCCTCACTCATGGCCCTAACGGGATCTCGGGCATCGCGCCCCCCTCCCTCTTCGGCATCTCCCTGGGTAGGCTCCAGTATTTCTATTACCTTGTCCTCGCCGTTGTGCTGGTCTCCATCATTGTCATCAGGCGGGTGGAAGGCTCCCGCATAGGGAGGGCCTGGCTGGCCATCAGGGAGAATGAAATAGCAGCGGCATCCATGGGGATCAACACCACCCGTTACAAGCTCTACGCCTTCAGCTTCGGCTCTCTATGGGCAGGTGTGGCAGGGGCGCTCTTCGCCTCGAAAATGCAGTTCGTCTCGCCTGAGAGCTTCACCTTCATGGAGTCTGTCCTGATCCTCAGCATGGTGATCATCGGGGGGCTGGGGAACACCTACGGCGCTGTCTTAGGCGCCCTTATCCTTGTGCTCCTCCCCGAGGCGCTCAGGGGGATAGAGTCGTACAGGATGCTTATTCTCGGCGCCGCCCTTGTGGCGCTCATGATATTCAGGCCCCAGGGCCTGCTGGGAGGATACCGGGGTGTTCGCATTAGAGGTTAGGGCTCTCTCCAAACAGTTCGGGGGCATCAGGGCCATCGAAGAGGTGGGGTTCAAGGTGAGGGAGAATGCCATTGTGAGCATCATCGGTCCCAACGGCGCAGGGAAGACCACCCTCTTCAACTGCCTCACCGGCGTGACGAAGCCGACGCGCGGCGCTGTTCACCTCTTTGAGAAGGATGTCACCGGGATGCCCCCTCACTGCCTGGCCGAGCTGGGGATTGCCAGGACCTTCCAGAACATCCGCCTCTTCCAGGGGATGACGGTGATGGAAAATGTGATGGTGAGCCAGCACTGCCGCGTGCGATACGGGATCCTTGGCGCTATTTTCAGGGACAAAGGTTTTCTGCGGAAGGAAGCGACGATCAGGGCGAAATGCCTGGAGTATCTTGAGCTGGTGGGACTGGAAGATTTCAGGGACACCGCAGCTGAGAGCCTCCCCTACGGCAGCCAGAGAAGGCTGGAGATCGCGCGGGCCATGGCGACTGAGCCGGGGATCATCCTCCTCGATGAGCCAACAGCAGGGATGAACCCCATGGAGACCTCAGAGGTGATGACCATAATCAGGAGGATTCAGGAGCTGGGCAAGACCATTATCCTCATCGAACACGACATGAAACTGGTTATGGGAATATCGGAGCAGGTGATCGTCCTGGACCACGGGGTGAAGATCGCTGAAGGCACACCAGAAGAGGTGAGAAACAATCCCCTGGTGATAGAGGCCTACCTCGGAAAGGAGGCTATCCATTGAGTCAGGGTGAAATAGCAGTCATTCGCTCAGGAGTTCCCTTTTCTGGCGGTGTATGCTCCATTCCGCTGCACCCGCAAAACTCGCCCTTTGGGCTCAAACAGTTGCGGCTGCGGACGCTCCACTGCGCCGACACCGGCAACGAAAAGGGAACAAAATCGCTCACGACTGCTATTTCACCCGCCAAACAGGGACTGCCATGCTGAAGCTCAACGATATCCATACATCCTACGGCCCGATCAAGGCGCTGAAGGGGATAAGCCTTGAGGTGAAGGCAGGGGAGATCGTCTGCCTCATCGGGAGCAACGGCGCAGGCAAGACCAGTGCCCTCATGACCATCTCAGGCATCCTGAGGCCCGAATCAGGGGAGCTTCTCTTTGAGGGGGAAGAGATTTCAGGAATCCCTGCCCACAGGATCGTGGGAAAAGGGATCTGCCAGGTCCCAGAGGGAAGGAGAATATTCCCGAGGCTCACCGTCCTTGAAAACCTGGAGATGGGAAGATTCGGCATCAGAGGACAGAAGACAGAAGACAGAGGACAGACCAGGAAAGACTTTGAACGGGTATTCACGCTCTTTCCGCTCCTGAAGGAGAGGCTCCGTCAGCCCGGAGGGACCCTCAGCGGCGGTGAGCAGCAGATGCTTGCCATCGGCAGGGCCTTGATGTCGCGGCCCCGGCTTCTCCTCCTGGATGAGCCGTCCCTGGGTTTGGCGCCCATCATGGTGAGCAGGATATTCAAGACCATCAGCGAGATCAATGCCGAAGGCATGACCGTCCTCCTGGTTGAGCAGAACGCCAGAGCCGCCCTGCGCCTCTCCCACAGGGGATACATCATCGAAAACGGCGCCGTAAAAATGGAAGGAAGAGGGGAAGACCTCCTCCACCATGACGAAGTGAAAAATGCCTATCTGGGAGAGTAAAAAAAACAAATTCACCATCAACTTTGCGCGGGGATGCATTCGAACGGTTTCAGCGGGCCGTCCGGCCCGGTGCCTCGGAGCGAAGCGAGAATGAGTGAGAATGCTTCCCCGCGCAAACTCCAGATTTTTTTGATGGTGGATTTGGGTCCCTTCTCCCCCATTGTCTTGTCCTTCCCGGTGGGATATAATATCGCACAGACAACACTGGGGATTTCCCGGACAAAAGAAGGAGGAAAGGTCAATGAATCTTATCTGTGCTGTGATGGGCATTGTAAAAACCATTTTCCTGGAGGTTCTGGGCTTCTGTCTCTGTGATTATCTCCCTATCATCCACCAGCTGTTCCCCTGCCAGTAATAATAACAGGATGAAAGGTGTGATCCACCGGGTTGACCGGTGGACCAAATGCCTGCGCAGAAGCGGGGATGCCGACAGTATTTCTCAACGGCGACGAGCTTGCTCAGCCTCACGATTCCTGAGCGGCGCGTGGGTGACGAGAGAGCGGAGCAGCGTGGCGGCGGCGTCTGCCACCTGATCCACGGCCTGATTGAAGGCAGCCGCATTGGCCGTGGAGGGACTGTTGAAACCGCTGATCTTGCGCACGAACTGGAGCGAGGCTGCACGAATCTCCTCGTCAGTGGCTGGAGGATCGAAGTTGAACAGGGTTGTGATATTTTTGCACATGATACCCTCCCATTTAGGATGCGCCGTTTTCGGCGCTCCGACAATCCCCTCATCACCGCGTCATCAGCGCGAACACGCCCCAGCCCAGATATTCACGCGTGTAAGTGGCGTAGCGCTCGGGTTCCGAGGTCAGTTTGGCTCGAACATCTTTTGCTAACTCGTCGTCGGGATTTGCTTCAAGCCATCGGCGCATGGTGAG
>JBAZFD010000039.1:0-10698 GCA_041653575.1 Thermodesulfovibrionales bacterium | reverse complement strand
GAGTCAGGAGTCAGGAGTCAGGAGTCAGGAGTCAGGAGTCAGGAGTCAGGAGTCAGGAGTCAGGAGTCAGGAGTCAGGAGTCAGGAGTCAGGAGTCAGGCAGAGTGTACTGAAGACATGAATTGAAAGGCAATTATTCAAATCAGGGCGCTTATGATTTCGACTCAGGATTCTGATTGCGATAGTGGAGGCGGCGAGCGGATTCGAACCGCTGCATCGAGGTTTTGCAGACCTCTCCCTTACCGCTTGGGTACGCCGCCATTAAGGCAGTGAGGAGTAAATTTGGAGCGGGTGGCGGGATTCGAACCCGTGACCCCAACCTTGGCAAGGTTGTGCTCTACCAGCTGAGCTACACCCGCATCTTCTGGTGTGTCCCGTCAACGAGACTTGTAAATTTATCACACAATCCCCCCCTGTGTCAACACCCTGAGCCCTTTCTCGGAAAATTTTTTTCTTCAACGAAACTATAGAGCAGAATACATTGATTTTATAAGAAATTAATTTTCAACACCACTAAACTTTACACCCCCCTTTTTTAAGGGGGAACAGAAATTCCCCATAGGAGGGTGATTCAGAGTGAGCGGCTCCCGCCCTGCTGCGCTGCTTCTCTATTGACCTGATGAACGGATTTGGGTATCTTAAACAGTATGAAAAGATTGAGATTTCTTACATCAGGTGAATCCCACGGAAGGGGATTGATAGGGATCGTAGAGGGAATCCCCGCAGGACTCTCTCTATCTACAGAGGACATAGACAGGGACCTCTCCAGGAGACAGACAGGCTACGGCCGCGGCGGGAGGATGAAGATCGAAAAAGACCACGCGGAGCTCATCTCCGGTGTACGGTGGGGATATACCATGGGCTCCCCCATCTCTCTTCTTATTGAAAACAGGGACTGGAAAAACTGGCAGGAGGGGATGTCTCCTGAGATCAGCCATGCAGGCTCCATATCCCCTGTGACCCGCCCGAGGCCCGGCCACGCTGACCTTACAGGCGCCATGAAGTACAACCAGAAGGATGTGCGGAACATCCTGGAAAGGTCCAGCGCCCGTGAGACAGCCATGAGAGTGGCGACAGGAGCAGTGGCAAGAAAATTCCTCTCTCACTTCGGGGTCCAGATCATGAGCGCCGTTATCAGTATAGGCAGGGCGAAGAGCGGCTTCTCCTTCTCTCAGCTCCGGGAAAAGGAAATGGAGGGACTGGGTCAGCGGATCGAATCCTCCCCTGTAAGATGCCCTGATGAAGAGGCCTCCAGGGAGATGATTCTCGCCATTGATGAGGCAATAACAAAAGGAGACACCCTTGGCGGGATCTTCGAGGTTGTAGCCCTTGGGCTGCCTCCTGGACTCGGCAGCCACATCCAGTGGGACACCAAGCTCGACGGAAGGCTCTGCCAGGCCATGATGGGAATCCAGGCCATCAAGGGAGTGGAGATCGGAACAGGCTTCAGAATGGCTGAAGGCTTCGGGTCAGAGGTGATGGACGAGATCTTCTACCAGAAGGGCACAGAAGACAGAATACAGAAGTCAGATGACAGGGCACAGAGCATAGGCTCAGGATTCTACAGGGAAACAAACCATGCAGGGGGGATTGAAGGAGGGATGACGAACGGTATGCCTGTTGTGGTCAGGGCAGCAATGAAGCCCATACCGACCCTCAGGCAGCCCCTCAGGTCGGTGGATATTGCCACAAAGGAGGCCATCGAGGCCGCCTATGAGAGGTCCGATGCCTGCGCAGTGCCTGCCGCTGCGGTAGTGGGAGAAGCAATGACAGCCCTTGTCCTTGCCGATGCCTTCCTTGAAAAGTTCGGCGGCGACAGCATGGAAGAGACCATGAGGAACCTGGAGGCATACAGGGACTATCTGAGAAACTTTTAGCGTAGTATAATCTTTTTATGATCATCGGCATCCCAAGGGAGATCAAAAAAGAGGAATACAGGGTCAGCATGACCCCTGACGGGGTGGAAGAGCTGAAAAGGCTCGGCCACACCGTCCTCGTTGAGTCCGGAGCCGGGACAGGGAGCGGCTTCCCTGATGAAGACTATCTCCGGATGGATGCAGATATCGTTGACAGGGATAGGGTCTTCCTGAAGTCCGACCTTATCATCAAAGTCAAAGAGCCCCTCCCTGCGGAATACCCCCTCTTCAGGGAAGGGCAGGCCCTCTTCACCTATCTGCACCTCGCCCCCAACAGGGAGCTCACTGAGTTCCTCATGGAGCGGGAGGTGACAGCCCTCGGATATGAGACCCTCAGGCAGGAGGGCGCTCTTCCTCTCCTGGCGCCTATGAGCGAGATCGCCGGGAGGATGGCGCCCATCATGGGGGCATACTTTCTCCAGAAGGCAAAGGGAGGAAGGGGTGTCCTACCCACAGGCGCAGCAGGTGTTCTGCCGGCAAAGGCGGTGATCCTTGGCGCAGGAGTTGTGGGCACCAATGCGGCCCGCGTCTCCCTGGGCCTCGGCATGGACACCGTAATCCTCAACATCACACCTGACCGGCTTCAGAAGATTGATGAGCTCTTCCAGGGAAGGGTGAAGACCCTCCCCCTCCTGGCCCACCACATCAGGGAGGAAATTGCAGAGGCAGACATGGTGATCGGCGCTGTCCTCGTTCCCGGCGGGAAGACTCCGATCCTCATCACAAAAGAGATGCTCAGAGACATGAAAAAAGGGGCTGTCATCCTCGATGTCTCTGTTGACCAGGGCGGATGCGTTGAGACAATCCGTCCCACCACCCATGACGACCCGGTCTATGAGGTGGACGGTATCATCCACTACGCTGTGGCCAACATGCCCGGCGCCTACCCTCGAACATCAACCCTCAGCCTCACCAATGCAACCCTTCCTTACATACTGGAACTGGCCCAAAAGGGCATAGACAAGGCAATCAGGGAGAGCGAGCCGCTGCAAACAGCCCTCAATATCTACAGAGGGAAAGTAGTCCTCCCTCCCCTCTTGGAATCCATGGGGTTACCCTTACAGCGGATCAGTGATATAATGTAAGAAATGAAAACCAGAAGCATCCTCCTCATTATTATTGCGCTGTCCTCTTTCGCCTTTTCCCTTCCGCAGACCGCCTCGTCATCTTCTGATGCCGGGGGATACAGCCTCCTGGCTGAAGGGAAGAAGGCGCTGGAACAGGGGAACTCCGGCCTTGCCATTGAGCGGCTGACCGCTGCCACAGAGGCAGCTCCCATACTCGGCGACTATGTCCTGCTCTGGAGATCCCGGGCCTACGAGAAAAGAGGCGAGACGGAAAAGGCCCTTGCAGACCTGAGGAGCATAAAAGAAAGATACGCCGACTCCCCCCTCCTCAGGGATGCGAGGAAGAGAGAGCTGGAGATCACGGCAAAAAGAGGGGACGCCCTGAGCAAGGAAGCCGCTGACCTCTTCACCGCCTTTTTCAGGGACTACCCCTCAGACTTCGCAACAAAATACCTCTATGCCTCCTGCCTCCAGGAAGGGGGAGAAAGGGAAAAGGCACGGAACCTCTTCCGTGAGATATACCGCTCCTCATCATCCCTGTCATCCAAGGCGCTCAAAGATCTCTCGCCTTCAGACATAACCGCCACAGACCTCATAGAGAGGGGAAACAGCCTCAACAAGGCATGGCTCTTCCCTGAGGCTGAAAACTGCTTCAGAGAGGCCCTGGCTCGCCTGAAGAGGGAGTCTGACACAGGGAAGAAGGCTGTGGACGGGCTGGCCTATGCCCTCTTCCATCAGAAGAGGTACAAGGAAGCGGCGGGCCTCTACAAAGAAATCAATTCACCCTACTGGAGGGCACGAGCCCTGCTGAGGGCAGGCGAGATGGCCTCCCTGGAAGAGGAGGTCCCCGGTCTTCTCAAAAGCTCAGACAAGAGGATGGCTACTGTCCTCGTTGCCCTCGGGACGAAAAAGAGACGGGAGGGGGATACTGAAACTGCAATCAGGATATTCGATTCTGTGATATCCCGCTTCCCCGCTGAAAAGGAAGAGGCGCTCTGGGCAAAGGCATGGACACAGTACCTTTCAGGAAGACGCCGGGAGGCAGGAGAAATCATGGCGCAGCTCCATGACGCCACAGGAGATGCACGATACCTCTACTGGAAGGAACGGTGCAGAGATGCCTCAGCAGCCGTCCCTGCGAAGGCATCCTCCGGCAGGATCTCCCACCGGAATTTCTACGGCTACATCTCTCGCATCAAGGCGCCCGGCGCCCTCACGATGACCGGGCTGAAGGAAGAGGGGAGCTTTTTCAGCGGCGATATCGCCCTCTCTGAAAGGGTGGCGATACTCAGGGATCTCGGACTCAGGCAGGAGGCTGTTGCAGAGCTGATGCACCTCGCCAGGAAGGCCGGAAGTCCTGAAAAA
Source organism: Thermodesulfovibrionales bacterium (assembly GCA_041653575.1). Taxonomy (GTDB): domain Bacteria; phylum Nitrospirota; class Thermodesulfovibrionia; order Thermodesulfovibrionales; family Dissulfurispiraceae; genus JBAZFD01. The sequence continues at coordinate 6,351 of JBAZFD010000039.1, read as the reverse complement.
CTCAGGCTTATCAGCTCATCCCTGAAGGATATGGGTAATTACAGGGCATCGGTCACCATCGCCTCAAAAGCGCCTTACTGCGAGGAGCTCCATGGCCTCTTCTATCCGAAGGCCTTTCCCCCTGCTGTTGAAGAGGCGGCAAAAAGGAGCGGCCTCGATCCCTTCCTCATCCTTTCGGTGATCAGGGAGGAGTCGAGGTTCGACCCTCAGGCGAGGTCCATCGCAGGAGCCCTCGGTCCCATGCAGCTCATGCCCCAGACAGCGCGGAAGGTCGCAAAGGGGATACCTGATGTCTCTCCTGAAGAGCTCACCCTGCCCAGGACAAACATCATCATCGGCTCTCAGTACCTCCTCCACCTCGTTGAGACCTTCCGGTCCATCCCTCTCGCCATTGCAGCCTATAATGCAGGCGAGGAGGCGGTAAAAAACTGGCTGCGGAAAGGTTCCTGCTCAACGGTTGATGAGTTCATAGAAGACATCCCCTACGATGAGACAAGAAACTATGTAAAAAAGGTTATGACCTCCTATTTCGAGTACATGAAATGGCGCGGCTCCGAGGGGCTCTCAGCCGCCCAGATTAACATGGGAAGCCTCTGAGACAAAATCAATCCGGTTTATTTTTACCACCCTTATGGTGTATATTTATCAAACAAAACTCTTTCCAGAGGAGGCGTCTGTGGAAATACTGAAGACTTTTGAAGAAAAAATATCCTATGCAGTTGAGAGGGTCAGGGCATTAAAGGAAGAAAACACCAACCTTGAACTGAAAATCATGGAACTCGAAGAGGCACTAAAGTCAAAGGACCAGGAAATCGAGAGACTCAATGCGGACAAGTCATCCGTCAGGACCCAGATCGAGGAACTCATGAAGGTTCTTGAGCTCATGGAGCAGCACAAGTGAAATGGGAAGTGTTGAAGTATACATCCTTGGACAGAGGTATGCGATCAAGGGAGATGAAGACCCGGAGTACATCCAGAGGATAGCGGGGTATGTAGACCGGAAGATCAAAGAGGTCTGCGCCAATGCACCCACTATGCCGCCCCTGAAGGCAGCCATCATCACAGCACTGAACATGGCCGACGAGCTTCACAAGACACACGAGGATTACACTTCGCTCCCTTCACGCCTCAAGGCAATTGAAGAGAAGGCCGACACCATTATAAAGCTCTGCGACTGAGCCTCTCCTCCGGCCCGGTTCCCCTCTCCTTGCAGAAGGACGGTTAATCTGCTATCCTTTGGTATTATTACTTCCGAGAGGTTCCATTTTCTGCCGGAAAAGGAGGACGCAATGAGGGAAGATAGCAGGGATTTTCTCAGGGAGTTGTACGAAATTGGGGATGAGGCGGGAAACTGCCTGTCCCTCCTTCAGGGCTCGTTCAGCTCAAGTTCCCCATCCCAGCTGCATGAATGCATCGAAAAGGCGGAGGCCCTGCAACAGAGAGTCACCGCGATAACCGGGGAGATTGCAGGGGCAACCCAGGGACGACCTGAGATAAAAGAATATCTCTCCGTTCCGCCTCACCTCCAGCGGATAATCGAAAACATCGGCAGACTGGCAGAGCTCGCCGATAAAAAGGCAAAAGGGACAATCCTCTTCAGCGACAGGGCTGTCACGGAGCTCAACGCTCTTATCCAGAAGATCAGGGAGATCCTCAGGAGCACCTTCGATATCATCCTGGTGAGAAACAGCGTTCTGGGCAGATATGTCAGGGAGTCGGAGGCGGAAATCGCCAGAATGGCCGATGACTGTGCCACGCAGCATGAAGAGAGGCTCATCGAGGGGCTTTGCCTCCCCGTTGCATCATCGCTCTACCTTGCCATGCTGGATGAGGTGAAGGGCATTGCCTGGCATGCAAAGGAAATAGCCCTCCGTCTCACGGAATAGGGGAGGACCGGATAATGGAGATCAGATTTTTCGGCGCAGCGCGAAAGGTTACCGGCTCATGCTTTCATCTCTCGGTGAACGGGATGCAGCTCCTTGTGGACTGCGGTATGAACCAGGGAGAGGATGGCGAAGGTCTCAACAAAGACCCCTTCCCTTTTCTGCCCTCAGAGATAGAATGCCTCTTCCTCACCCATGCCCATATCGATCACTCCGGCCTCATACCGAAACTGGTAAAAGACGGCTTCCGGGGAAGGATCATCACCACCCCTGCCACTGCCGATCTCTCTGCAATAATGCTCGCAGACTCAGCTCAGATCCAGGAAAAGGACGCCCAATGGCTCATCAAAAAGGCCCTCAGGGCCGGGAGGCAGATCATTGTTGAGCCCCTTTACACAGTCGCTGACGCGGAGGCCGCCCTCTCCTTTTTTGAAAAGATCCCCTACGGCAAGACAGGCCACCTGGGCAAAGGGGTGAAGTACAGGTTCCTTGATGCAGGCCATATCCTGGGCTCAGGCACACTGGAGATCTGGTACCAGGATGGCCCTGCGGAAAAGAAGATCGTCTTTTCAGGAGACGTGGGCAGGAAGGGAAACCCGATTATCAACGATCCCCAGCAGATTGAAACCGCGGATTATGTGGTGGTTGAATCCACCTACGGCGACAGGCTGCACAAGGAGATGAAAGAGAGCATAGACGAACTGGTGGAGGCAATCACCACGACCTTCAGGAAAGGGGGCAACTGCCTTATCCCATCCTTTGCTGTGGGAAGGACTCAGGATCTCCTTTACACCCTCAACAGGCTGGTGAAGGAAGGGAGGCTCCCTGAGCTCAATGTCTATGTTGACAGTCCCCTGGCTGAAGAGGCGACAAAGATATACCTGAGCCATCCCGAATGCTTTGACGAAGAGGCTTTGCGGATCTTCAGGGAGAGGACAGGGGATGCCATCAGGCTCCACTTCACCACGTCAGTGGAAGAATCGCAGAAGATAAACGCCATCCGATCCGGTGCGGTCATCATCGCCGGAAGCGGGATGTGCGACGGTGGAAGGATCAGGCACCACTTCAAACACAACCTCTGGAGGCCGGAGTGCAGTATTATCTTTGTGGGATTCCAGGTCAAAGGCACCCTGGGCCGCCAGATCGTGGACGGCGCAAAGATAGTCAGCTTTCTTGGTGAAGAGGTGGCTGTGAAGGCGGCAATCTACACCATCGGCGGTTTCTCTGCCCATGCGGACAAAAGAGATCTCCTTCAGTGGCTGGGGGCATTCGCCAACAAACCTGAAGTCTTCATCGTCCATGGCGAGGAGGAGGCTGCCCTGAGCTTTGAGAAGTCGGTGCAGGGGGAGCTGGGGTTCACGACCCATGTCCCTGCGAAGGGAGATCTCTTTATAATCTAAGCTGTCTGCCGCTCCCTTTGGCAGCTGCTTTCAACGCCCCTTGGTAGAACTTCAGGATATACTCCTTCACCATCCTCCTGGCGCTGAAGGATGAGGCCGAGCTCCTGATCGCCTCCTTCATCACCGCAGTCCATCCATGGGGGATGCCGTTCTCATCAGTCCGGTAATAGAGGGGTATGATCTCCTTTTCGAGAAGATCGTAAATGGCCCCTGCATCATCAAGGGCTGTCTTCCCCGGCTCAAAGGCCCATCCGTTCTTCCCGTTGTACCCCTCTATCCACCAGCCGTCCATGATGCTCAGCTGCGGGACGCCGTTGACTGCCGCCTTCATGCCGCTCGTTCCGCTTGCCTCCAGGGGAGGAAGTGGGTTGTTCAGCCAGAGATCAACACCATGGGTCATATACTGGGCGAGCTGTTCATCATAGTTCTCCACAAAAGCTATCCTCCCGCCGAGGGCAGGATCAGCTGCCATGGAAAAGACCCTCTGGATGATCCGCTTCCCCGCCTCATCAGCAGGATGGGCCTTTCCGGCGAATATGAACTGAACAGGCCTCCAGCGGTCATTGAGCATACCCTTCAGCCTTTCCATATTCTCAAATATAAGGTCCGCCCTTTTGTAGGAAACAAACCTCCTGGCGAAGCCGACGGTCAGGGCAACAGGGTCCAGGAGCGTCCCCCCTGCCACCACGTTGGTGGGGGTAATGCCGTCTTCCACCCACCTCTGCCTCACCCTCCCCCTGATGAAATTGATGAGCTTCATCTTTAGCAAGTAATGGACCTGCCAGAGCTCTTTATCAGGGATCTCCTCTATCAGCTCCCATATCTCCGGACGGTCATGCTCCTCCAGCCACTGAGGCCCGAGGTACCTGTTGAAAAGAAGGACGATCTTCGGTTCCAGCCAGGTGGGAATATGGACACCGTTGGTGATCTCTGCAATGGGCACATCCTCTGTCTTTACTCCAGGCCAGAGGGGCTGCCACATCCGCCTGGAGACCTCACCGTGCCTTCTGCTCACGCCGTTTCTGTATGACGACATCTGAAGGGCAAAGGCGGTCATGTTAAAGCCGTCACCGGGCTTTTCAGGGGATGCGCCCATCCGGAGAAAGGCATCCCGCTCAATCTTCAGGAGAGAATAATAGCCGCCAAAGTACTTGTCCATGAGACGGGTGGGGAAGACATCATGACCGGCGGGGACAGGCGTATGGGTGGTGAAAATAGTGGTCTGCCTTACCTCTTCAGAGGCCTCCCGGAAACCCATTCCGGCGTTCACCTTCTCCCTGATCCTCTCCAGGATGGCAAAAGAGGGATGCCCCTCATTGAGGTGGAGACCGGAATGCTTTATCCCCAGGGCATTGAGCACCTCGCTTCCCCCCAATCCCAGGACTATCTCCTGTCTCAGCCTCTGTTCCATATCCCCGGTATAGAGATGGGCGGAGATCATCCTGTTCCAGGGAGTGTTTATTTCAATGTCCGTATCCATGAGGTAGAGGGGGATCCTTCCCACCTGCACCTTCCAGACAGCCAGATACACAGGGGGATCCATGAAGGGGACCTTGATCACCACCTGCTTCCCCTCCCTGTCGAGGACCCGTGTTATGGGAGCGGCATCCCTTTCCAGCACCTCATCCACATCCTCCTGCCAGCCGTCCGACAGGATTCTCTGCTTGAGGTAACCTTCAGGATACATGAATCCCACGGCAACAAGGGGAACTCCCAGATCACTGCATTCCTTGAGATGATCCCCTGCCAGGAAGCCGAGGCCGCCGGCATAAAAAGGGAGGGAGTGGTGCAGGCCGTATTCAGCAGAGAAATATGCGATGGGGAGGTGGTCCGTTTCAGGGACATTCTCGGAAAACCATCCCCCCTTTGCATCCATCTCCTTATAAAAACGGGCGGAAACCACATCATAATGCCTCAGGTAGTCATTGTTCCTCAGCGCAGCATCAATGATCTCCGGCGGGAGGTCCCGCAGCATCCTGACAGGGTTATGGCAGCTCTCCTTCCAGGCAATCCTGTCAAGGGACTTGAAGAGCATCCTCGCCTCAGGCCGCCAGCTCCACCAGAGATTATAGGCCAGATCACCCAGCTTGGCTATCCTTGCAGGGATATGGGGAAACAGATCCTTCAGGCTGTCCATGGATCACCTCTCTCTAAAGATTCAGGGCTAATCTCATTATACCATCCGGTTCCTGAGATACCTCCCTGAAGCCGGTCCTTTCCCAGAAAGAGATCGCACCAGGGTTGTCCCTCCTGACAGAAACAGTCAGTCTCTTCAGACTGCGCTGTTTTTTCAGAAGTTTTGCAAAAAGCCCTACTGTCATGCTCCCATACCCCTTCCCCTGATGCTCAGGAAATATCAGGAGGCTCAGCTCCGCAGATTCACCAGCGATGAGACGGGAAATGCCAAGGAGGCCGATTCTCTGCGAGTCAGCTTCGATACAATAGGCGAGGAGATGCGAGCTTTTGAACCACCACCAGGCTGAAGAAGGTGAGGAAGGAGAAAGAGAGAGACCAAGACTCCTGAGCAATGCCCTGTCTTTCAAGGCCTCTGCAAGGGAGCGGCCGTCTGATATCCCCAGGGGCCTGAGCCGTAAATCCCCCTCTTCCATGCGTCTTGGCAGTTTCATGAAGAGCATCATCTCCCTTTCCTTACAGCCTGAACCTTCTGAAGAGATAGTATTTGGGGAAGTCTATGGCCAGAGTGAAAGCTGCCGAGAATCCGAGGACAACGAACACCTGATGCGGAGGGAGAGAAGGCATAAAGACGCCGTATATCCCCATGAGAGCGAAAGCAGACACGGTGACAGCGCTGAAAACAAGCAGCTCCCTGCCGGGGAGGGAGGACCAGAAATGCCTCCTCTCCCTGATGATCAGGACCCTGAACTGGCTGTTGAATACCAGGTTCAGCATCACCAGGGTTTGCAGTCTCTCCCAGCTCAGGTGAAACTGATTCCTTCCGATAGTGATCACCAGCAGCCCCTCCACGACGAGAAGCAGACCTGGAATGAGAGACGCCAGGGTGATGCTCTTCACATCCCATTGATTCGGATTTGATGTATGCCTCACAT